>JAUXRT010000236.1 GCA_030681635.1 Reyranella sp. | reverse complement strand
CTCTCGACGGCAATTGGGCAGGCGTCGGGCGGGCGTGGTGGAATTGGTAGACACGCGAGATTTAGGTTCTCGTGCCGCAAGGCGTGGGGGTTCAAGTCCCTTCGCCCGCACCAGACGGAAGTGGAAGTGAGAAAATGCAAGTAACGGAACTTTCGGCCGAAGGGCTGAAGCGGCAATTCAAGATCGTCGTTCCCGCAGGCGACCTGTCGGCCAAAGTCGACGAGCGCCTGGCTGAACTGGCCCAGACGGCGACGCTGCCGGGCTTCCGGCCGGGCAAGGTGCCGGTCGGCCTGCTGAAGAAGCAGTATGGCCAGGCCCTGTATGGCGAGGCCCTTGAGGCGGCGGTCAATGCCAGCACGGCCAAGGCCATCGAAGACCGCGGGTTGAAGCCGGCGCTGCAGCCGCGCGTCGACCTGAAGCAGCTCGAGGAAGGCAAGGACGTCGAATTCGAGGTCGCCATCGAGGTCCTGCCGGAAATCGGCAAGGTCGACTTTTCGGGTGTCGAGCTCGAGCGCCTGAAGGCCAGCGTTCCGGACAAGGATGTCGACGAGGCCATCGAGCGGATCGCCAAGGCGAACCGCGAGCAGAAGCCGGTCGATCCGCCGCGTCCGGCGCAGAAGGGCGATTCGATCAAGCTCGACTTCGTGGGCTCGGTCGACGGTACGGAATTCCCTGGCGGCGCGGCCACCGACTATGTGCTCGAAATCGGATCGGGTTCGTTCATCCCCGGCTTCGAGGACCAGCTCATCGGTGCCGAGGTCGGCAAGACGGTCGAGGTCAAGGTCACGTTCCCGGCCGACTACGGTGCGCCGGAACTTGCGGGCAAGGACGCGGTCTTCAAGTGCACGATCAAGGAACTCAACGAGTTCGTCGACAAGCCGGCTGACGACGAGCTGGCGAAGAAGAACAACTTCGAGAACCTCGAGGCGATGCGCAAGGCGGTGTCGGAGCGGATCGGGCAGGACTACAGCCAGATCTCGCGGTCGATGATCAAGCGCAACCTGCTCGACAAGCTTGCCGACCTGCACAAGTTCCCGGTTCCCGAGGGGCTGATCGAAGGCGAGTTCAATGCCATCTGGGCGCGTATCGAGGAGGCCAAGAAGAACGGCCAGAAGCTCGAGGACGACGAAGAGAAGATGCGCAAGGAGTATCGCGAGATCGCCGAGCGCCGCGTTCGTCTTGGCCTGCTGCTGGCCGATGTCGGACGCTCCAACAGCATCGACGTCACGCCCGAGGAGCTGAACCAGGCGGTGATGCGCGAGGCCATGCGCTATCCGGGCCAGGAGCGCCAGGTCCTCGAATTCTACGGCAAGAATGCAGAGCTGAAGGACCAGCTTCGCGCGCCGATCTTCGAGGAGAAGACGGTCGACTTCATCCTGGAGTTGGCCAAGGTCTCCGAAAAGTCGGTTACCCCCGAGGAACTGCTCAAGGCAGCCCGCGAGGCGGAAGAAGAGAAGCCTGCCGAGCCGGTGGCGGCCTAGGCGGCAAATTGATCCAGAGCCGGTGGCCTTGAACAGAGCCACCGGCACTGCCACTTTCAGCCAGACAGTCACCAAGGGGGACTACGCGATGATTCGCGACCGCGATCCGCTGGAAGTTTACAACAATTACTACGTGCCGATGGTGGTCGAGCAGTCGGCCCGCGGCGAGCGCGGCTACGACATCTGGTCGAGACTGCTCAAGGAACGCATCATCTTCCTGAACGGCCCGATCGAAGACAATGTCGCCGGGCTGGTGTGCGCGCAGCTGCTGTACCTGGAAGCCGAGAACCCGACCAAGGACATCTCGTTCTACATCAACTCGCCGGGCGGCGTGGTGACGTCGGGTCTGGCCGTCTATGACACCATGCAATATGTGCGGCCGCAGATTTCGACCCTGGTTTTCGGCCAGGCGGCCTCCGCCGGGTCGCTGTTGCTGATGGCCGGTCAGAAGGGGAAGCGCTTTTCGCTCCCCAATGCCCGCATCATGATCCACCAGCCCTCGGGCGGTGCCCAGGGCCAGGCGACGGATATCGAGATCCACGCCAAGGAGATCCTGCTGACCCGCGCTCGCCTCAATCAGATGTATGTGACCCATACCGGACGGACGCTCGAGGAGATCGAACGCGCCATGGAGCGCGACAAGTTCTTCTCGCCGCCGGAAGCCAAAGCGTTCGGCCTCATCGACGATGTCCTTGAGAAACGGCCGACTCCGACGGTCCAGGCGGCTGCCTCCTGAGGGGCAGCCGCGACCAATTGTTTCGGAATTGGCTACCGACACACCATATTTTGATGTTGTAGCCATCCCAAGGTCGAGTTTAACATAGTCTTGCGTGCGGGCTCGCAGTCAGCGGGCCCCCCAAGCGGAGGTGCGTTAACGACATGCCAGCCGCCAAATCCGGGGGCGATTCCCGCAATACCCTCTATTGCAGCTTCTGCGGCAAGAGCCAGCATGAGGTCCGAAAGCTCATTGCCGGGCCGACGGTGTTCATCTGCGACGAGTGCGTTGAGCTCTGCATGGACATCATCCGTGAAGAGAACAAGACCACACTGGTCAAATCCAAGGATGGCGTTCCGTCTCCCAAGGAGATCCGCCAGATCCTCGACGACTATGTGATCGGCCAGGACCAGGCCAAGCGCATCCTGGCCGTTGCAGTGCACAACCACTACAAGCGGCTAAGCCACGGCGGCAAGGCGAACGACGTCGAAATCGCCAAGTCGAACATCATGCTGATCGGGCCGACCGGCTGCGGCAAGACGCTGCTCGCCCAGACGCTGGCGCGAATGCTCGACGTGCCGTTCACCATGGCCGACGCCACGACGTTGACCGAAGCAGGCTATGTCGGCGAGGATGTCGAGAACATCATCCTGAAGTTGCTGCAGGCAGCCGACTACAACGTGGAGCGCGCACAGCGCGGCATCGTCTATATCGACGAAGTCGACAAGATCAGTCGCAAGTCGGACAACCCCTCGATCACCCGCGACGTCTCGGGCGAGGGCGTGCAGCAGGCACTGCTGAAGATCATGGAAGGCACCGTGGCGTCGGTGCCGCCGCAGGGTGGGCGCACGCATCCGCAGCAGGAGTTCCTACAGGACGACTCCACGAACATCCTGTTCATCTGCGGCGGTGCGTTCTCCGGTCTCGACAAGATCATCTCGAT
>JAUXRT010000170.1 GCA_030681635.1 Reyranella sp. | reverse complement strand
CGCCAGCGGTGCTTACGGCGTGCCGCGCGTCTGCGCCGGCATCGTCGGCCACGCCGACCTCCTGCTGGGGTCGCGCGTCACCAAGGTCCTGGAGCCGATGATCGCCGCGGGCGGCGGCCGCTTCCGCGGCATTCGCTTCATCGCGTCCAGCGATCCGGAGCAGGCCCAGTGGGGCGCCACCGCCGTCCGGCCGGCGGGTTTGCTGCTCGACAGCCGCGTGCGTGAGGGCTTTGCGCAACTGGCGCCGCTCGGCCTCAGCTTCGATGCCTGGGTCTACCATCCCCAGCTCGGCGATCTGGTCGATCTGGCGCGCGCCTTTCCGGGAACGACGATCGTGCTCAACCATGTCGGCGGCCCGATCGGGCTCGGCCGCTACACGGGCAAGCGCGACGCGGTCTTTGCCGACTGGAGCGCCCGCATCCGAGAGCTGGCGGCCTGCCCCAACGTGCATGTGAAGCTGGGCGGCCTCGGCATGAAGATGTTCGGCTTCGACGTCCACGAAGGCGAGCTGCCGCCCAGCTCGGAGCAGCTCGCGACGGCCTGGCGGCCCTATATCGAAACCTGCCTTTCGGCGTTTGGGCCCGGCCGCGCGATGTTCGAAAGCAACTTCCCGGTCGACAAGGGCTCCTACGGCTACGGCGTCTTCTGGAACGCCTGCAAGCGGCTGGCGCAGGGCGCGAGTGCGGCCGAGAAGGCCGATCTGTTCCATGGTACGGCGTCGCGGGTCTATCGCCTCGGCCTCTGAGGCCGCATAATCGCCTTCCCTGAAGGTTTTGCAGTGAGCATGAATGCCTAGCGTGTCGAAGCCGGTGGTTGGCGTGATCGGCAACTCGGGTGTCGTCAACGACCGGCACAATGTGCAGCTCGTGGGCCAGCGCAACATGCGGGCGATCGCCGAGGTGGCGGGCGCGCTGCCCCTGATGTTTGCCGGCACGCCCGATATCACCGATATCGACGCGCTGCTGGGCGCGGTCGACGGCATCCTGCTGACCGGGGGCCGGGCCAATGTTCATCCGACCTGTTTCGGCGTCGAGCCGCATGCACGGCACGAACCCTACGACCGCGATCGCGACGCCATGGCGCTGGGGTTGATCGATGCCTGCGTGGCGCGCGGCGTTCCGCTTTTCGGCATCTGCCGGGGGCTCCAGGAAATGAACGTCGCCTTCGGCGGCTCGCTGCATCCGGAGATCCGCGAACTGCCGGGCCGGATGAATCATCGCATGCCGCGGCTAGAGAATGGCGAGGTCCACCCCGACCCGAAGGTCGTGTTTGCCGACCGCCACGAGGTGACCTTGGCGCCGGACGGATCGTTCGCCCGCATTCTCGGCCGCGAGACCATCCGGGTGAATTCGCTCCACGGCCAGGGCATTTTAGAACCCGGCGCGCGCGTGGTTATCGAAGGCGTGGCGGAAGACGGGACCATCGAGGCGATCAGCATCGCCGACGCGCCCGCCTTCGCCTTGGGGGTCCAGTGGCACGCCGAATACGATCCGCAGAGCAACCCGATCAACCGGGCCTTGTTCAAATCGTTTGGCGCTGCCTTGCGGGATCACAAGCGGGCCGCCTGACGGAGGGCGCCCTGACTGGGGGCGGTCGAGGAGGGACCATGGCGACGGCGAAGAAGAAGGCCAGCAAGTCCAAGTCTAAATCCCCCAAGCCTAAATCCCGCAGGGCGAAAGCCATACCGCAGCTAAAAAACTCGGCGGCCCTTGCCGACATGGACGGACGCATCGCCATTGTTCGCGACAATCTGCGGGCGCTGGTCGAGCAGGCCGCCTCCTACTCGGGCGCGTCGGACGAGGAGCGGATGTCGCAGCGCATCGCCGAACAGGAGGCGAAGCTCGAGCGCCTGAAAAAGCAGCGCGACGAACTCGCCCGGGCCCTGTAGGGATTTGGGCAAGCAATCGTCTGACCGACCGAACCCGAGGAACGTCCATGAGCAAGTCCGTGAGCCAGAAAGCAGCCGCCGCCGTCCGCCCCGATCTCGACGCCGAACTCAACAACCTCGCCATGTCGGAGGGCGCGAAGCCGCTGTTCGAGGCGGTGAAGGCGCACATCGCGGAGAACGTCGCGCCGATCGTCGAGGAATTCTTCAAGCTCGGTGAAGGCCGCAAGGATCGCTGGAGCTGGGCGCCGGGCCAGCTCGAACTGCTGGAGAAGGCCAAGGACAAGGCCAAGAAATCCGGCCTGTGGAATTTCTTCCTGCCCCATTCCGAGATCGGCCGCGGGCTCACCAACCTCGACTACGCCTATATCGCCGCCGAGCTCGGCAAGTATCCGCTGGCCTCCGAGTCGCTCAACTGCTCCGCGCCCGACACCGGCAACATGGAAGTGCTGGAGCGCGTCGGCACGCCCGCACAGAAGGAGAAGTGGCTAAAACCGCTGCTCAACGGCGAGATCCGGTCGGCCTATGCCATGACCGAGCCCGGCGTCGCCTCCTCGGACGCCAAGAACATCGCCACCCGCGCCGAGCTCGTCGGTGACGAGTGGGTGATCAACGGCGAGAAGTATTACATTTCCGGCGCTGGCGACCCGCGCTGCAAGATCATGATCGTCATGGTCAAGACCAGCCCCGACGCCTCGCCGCAGTTCCAGCAGTCGCAGATCCTGGTGCCGATGGGCACGCCCGGCCTGGAAATCGTGGGCCCGATGACCGTGTTCGGCCACGACCACGCGCCGCGCGGCCACATGCACCTGAAGTTCAACAATTGCCGCGTGCCGGCCGAGAATATCCTGCTGGGCGAAGGCCGCGGCTTCGAGATCAGCCAGGTCCGCCTCGGCCCCGGCCGCATCCATCACTGCATGCGCTCGATCGGCTCCGCCGAGAAAGCGCTCGACCTGA
>JAUXRT010000231.1 GCA_030681635.1 Reyranella sp. | reverse complement strand
CGAAGCGGGCCCTGCCGGCCCAGCGCGGCTGGCGTCTGCGGGTGCGCTACGCCAATCAGCTCCGCCGCTGCGCCACCCTGCGGGAGGCCGCGGCCCGGGTCGGCGTCGACGAAAGCACGGCGCGGCGCTGGAGGATCAAATATCCGGCCTTCGGCAAGCGCTGCAACGACATCATCGCCGAGCGCTACCAGCAGAATGCCGACGATCTCAAACTGCGCGCCGGCGAGCCGCGCACACGGCCGGTTTTCTTCCGCGGCAAGCAGATCGGCGAGCAGGTGATGCACGACGACCGCGCGCTGATGTTCCTGCTCAAGCTGGAGGACGGCCAGAGCGCCCGCGCCGAGGCGCGCGCGGAGCGCCGCGAGCAGCGCGCCCACGAAATCCGCCTGCGCGAGATGGACATCGAGGCGCGCCGCCCGCGTGCAGCCGAGAAGCCGATCTCCGAAATGCCCGCTTCTGCCGCGCATGAAAAGGATGCGGCGGCTGCGGAATACGCGAGCTGGATCAACGTCTTGGTACCCGTTCCGGCGGACATCGCACCTCCACAGGTCGTGGAGGTCGCGCAGCGCGACCTCTCTCTCATCCCCGACGTCACCCCCTCCCCTAACCTCTCCCCCAAGAGGGAGAGGAACATGAACGGGGGAGGAGAAGATCAGGCCGACTCGCCTGCCCTTCTACTTGATGGTGATTTCTGTGCTTCCGAGATCGATGAATTCGGTCTTGGCAACGCCGGTTCCCGGTAGGAACGCCGGCGGATGCACCGACCCGGTGAGCACGAGGTCGCCCGCCTTGAGGTGGCGGCCGTGCTTGTTCAGCGCATTGGCGAGCCAGGCGAGCGAGATCAGCGCGCCGCCCATGACGGCGCTGCCGGGACCGGCCGCCAGTTCCTTGCCGTCGAGCGTCGAGCGGCCTTTGAGGTTGGCGAAGTCGAGCTTCTGCCAGTCCTTGATCTCGGTGCCGACCACGAGGGCCGCCTGCAGCACGTTGTCGGCGATGCGCGCGGGACCGTTCATCTTGGTGACGTCGACGTAGCGGTTGTCGACCAGTTCCATGCCGCAATAGAGGTTGCCGACATGGGCACGGATGGAATCGGCGGTGTGCGGCGCGCCGCCGGCCGGCGCATCCTTCGAAATGCGCGCGACCAGCTCGGGCTCGATGCCGGGCTTCAGCGGCCAGCCCTTCTCGAAGGCCGCCCCGCTTTGGCGCAGCCCGCTGTGGTAGACGCCGGCAAAGACCGGCCCCGACAGCTTCAGCGGCTCGTACTGCGTCGGCAGCGTCAGCGCCACCTTCCAGCCCGCGAACTTGTCTCCCGCGGCGGTGTAGAGATCGTGGACCGCGAACTGCACCTTGTAGGCATCGGCCTCCGACAGGTTGGCCGTCGCCGCGATGATGTCCATCGGCTTCTGCGAGCGGCGGCCCTCGGCGATCTTCTCGGCCAGTGCAGCGATTTCCTTGGCGTCCACGGCGTTTCTCCCTCGGTACAGCGTTGCGCTCTTTGTACTTCGCCGAGGGCTGGGCTCAAAGCCCGTGTTCCTCCCTGCCCGCGCATCGCGGGAGAGAGCGGTCCGGAACGGCTCGCGGCGCCGCTAGACGCCGAGATGACGGTGCAGCAGCTCCGGACTCTTGCGCGCCGCGGGCGCGGTCATCGATTCCACGATGTGGCCGTTGTTGAGGACATAGATGCGGTCGGCGAGCGCCAGGGCGGCGGAGATATTCTGCTCGACGACCAGGATCGTCTGCCCCGCCTCGGCCAGCGCGCGGCAGGTGGCGAGGAGATCCTGCACGATGATCGGCGCCAGCCCCTCGAACGGCTCGTCGAGCAGGACGATCTTGGGCGCGCGGATCAGCGCCCGCGCGATCGCCAGCATCTGCTGCTCGCCGCCCGACAGGTCGGTGCCACGGCTGCCGCGGCGCTCCTTGAGGCGGGGGAACATCTCGTAGACGCGGTCGAGCGGCCAGCGCCCGGGCGCGGTCAGCCCCGCCAGGACAAGGTTCTCCTCGACATTGAGGCTGCCGAACACACGGCGGTCCTCATGGACGAGCTGCATGCCGGCAAGCGCGATGGTGTGGCTCTTCTTGCCGGCCATGTCGGTGCCGTCGAACATCACCCGCCCGGAGCGAGGTGCCACGACACCCATCAGGCTCTTCAGCGTGGTGCTCTTGCCGGCGCCGTTGCGGCCGAGCAGCGCCACGACCTCGTTGCGCTCGATGTGGAGCCCGACGTCGAAGAGGATGTGCGAATCGCCGTAGTAGGCGTTCAGGCCGTCGACCTCGAGCAGGCTCATTGTCCGAGCACTCCATGCACGCCGCCGAGATAGGCTTCCTGCACCTTGGTGTTGCCCTTGATTTCCTGCGGCGTGCCTTCGGCCAGCACCCGCCCCTCCTGCAGCACGGTGATGCGCTCCGCCAGCTCGAACAGCGAATCCATGTCGTGGTCGATGATGATCATGGTGCGGCCCTGGCTGATCGACTTGAGCAGCTTGACCGTCTCGACGCGCTCGCGCGGGCTCATGCCGGCCAGCGGCTCGTCGAGCAGCAGGAGGCTCGGCGACGAGGCCAGGGCAAGCCCCACTTCCAGCCGCCGCTTCTCGCCGTAGGCAAGCTGCGACACCGGCGTGTCGGGCCGGTCGGCGAGGTTGACCAGCGCGAGCGTGTGCTCGACCTGTTCGTCGAGGCCGCGGATCTTCGACATGCTGCCCAGCATGTCGAGCCTGAACTTGCCGCGCAGCTCGGCAAGGGCCGCGATGGTGAGGTTCTGCCGCACCGTCAGGCGATTGAAGAGCTGGTTGACCTGGTAGCTCTTCGTCAGCCCGAGCTGGCAGACGTCGGTGACGGTCTTGCCCGTGATGTCGTGGCCTTCGAACACGATCCGGCCGGCGGTGGGCGGCACTTCGCAGGTCAGCATCTTGAAGAACGTCGACTTGCCCGCCCCGTTCGGGCCGATGATGCCGCGCAGTTCGCCGCGCTGGACCGTGAAGTTGATGTCGGAGTTGGCGGCCAACCCGCCATAGTGCTTGGTGAGGCCGGAGGCCTGCAGGATCGGGCCCCTGAAGCCCTCGGGCGCGCGACGCCGCGGCGGCATGGGCGCCGGCCGCGGCGCGTCGGGCGCGAGCGGCGCTGCTTCCGTGGGCTCCACCGGTTCCGCCGGCGCAGGCTTCCGGCCGATCGTCAGGCGATAGAGATCCTGGAAGCCGCCGATGATGCCCTGGCGCAGGAAGCAGACCAGCAGCACGAAGATCAGCCCGAGCACCAGCTTCCAGGCCGCGCCCAGGTTGAGCGTCGCCTGCAGGAAGTCCTGCAGGTACAGCCAGACCGCGGCGCCGACCAGCGGGCCGAACAGCGTGCCCCGGCCGCCGATGGCGGTCTGCATCACGAGCTGGCCCGACGTGTCGAAGGTGAAGGCTTCCGGCGGCATGAAGGCCTGCATGACGCCCAGCAGGCCGCCGGCGAGGCCGGCATAGGCCGCGGCGATCACGAAGGCGGCGAGCTTGTAGCCGTGGATGTTGTGGCCGACGGCGGCGGCGCGCAGCGGGTTCTCGCGGATCGCGCTCAGGACGGCGCCGACCGGCGAGCGCACGATGCGCAGCGCCAGCACGATGCCGATGAAGTAGCAGAAGGCGAGGAAGGGATAGAGCGCCCAGCCGGAGGTGAAGTGCACGGTGGTGAAGCCGAGGTAGAGACTGGGCGTCGGCACGCCGGGCAGGCCGTTTTCGCCGCCGGTCCACTCCGCCAGCGGATTGAACTCCACGAAGTAGAAGACCTCGGCGATGGCCACCGTGATCATGGCGAAATAGATGCCGGTTCGGCGCAGCGCAATCAGCCCGACGAGGTAGCCGACCGCGGCGGCGGCGATCGTGCCGATGATCAGCGCCAGCACGACGTGGGGAAAGCCCGCCCGGGTGAGCAGGTAGGCGGCCACGAAGCCGCCGGTGCCGTAGAGCGCCGACTGGCCGAACGACAGCAGGCCAGTGTAGCCGAACAGGATGTCGAAGCCGATGCCGAACAGGCCCCACACCAGGATGCGGTTGACCGTGTTGGGTGCGAAGCCGAGATGGGGCAGCACGAACGGCGCGGCGAGCAGGCCGAGCGCCGTCAGCAGCTCGGCCCGGAAACGAAGGGAGGAGGACATCAAGCGCCGGTGATCATTCGAGGGGGGTCATTCGCGGCCCCGCGTACCGAGGAGCCCGTGCGGCCGCACCAGCAGCACCAGAGTCATCGCCGCGAACAGCATGACGTAGGCGTAGCCGGGGTTGATCATCGAGGTGATGCTGATGATCTCGCCGGCGATCAGCCCGCCCAGCACAGCGCCGGGGAAGGATCCGACGCCGCCGATCACCACGACGACAAAGGTCTGGACCAGGATGGCCTCGCCCACGTCGGGCGTCAGCGAGACCACCGGGGCGTTGACGATCCCGGCGAACCCGGCCGCCATCGAGCCGATGCCGAAGACCACCATGAAGACGCGGAACACGTTGATGCCGAGCGAGTCGACCATGACAGGGTCCTCGATCCCGGCGCGCACGATCATGCCGAGCCGCGTGCGGTAGAGCATGAGATAGAGTGCCAGCAACGCCACCGCCACGATGCCGACCACGGCCAGGCGATAGGTCGGGTAGGCCATGACGCCGAGCTGGGTGATGCCCGAGAAGATCGCCGGCGCCGGCACGTTGACCGACAGGCTCGAGAAGAAGAAGCGGACGATCTCGACGAAGCAGATCGACAGGCCGAAGGTGACCAGCAGCTGGTCCTCGTGCGGGCGATCGTAGAAGTGGCGGATGATCAGCCGCTCGATCACCACGCCGACGACCAGCAGGAACAGCGTCCCCGCCAACACCGCGACGATGAAGGAGTCGGTCGCCTGGTAGGCGACGTAGCCCGCATAGCCGCCCAGCATGAACATGGCGCCGTGCGCCAGGTTCAGGACGCCGAGCGTGCCGTAGATGATCGTCAGCCCGGAGCTGATGAGCGCAAGCAGCGCCCCCAGCGCCAGGCCGTTGAACAGCTGCGAAAGGAGATTAGGCCAGGTGAACAACGCACACCTCGCCAATCCCTTCCGAACGGACGATCACGTGTAGTCGCCGAGCTTGCAGCCGAAGGCGTCCGGCTTCTGCATCAGCGGCTCGCCCGGGACGACCTCGACGACGTCGTAGAAGTCCTCCTTGTTCTTCATGTCGGCCGGCTTCTTGCCGCGCACGATGATGACCGGCCGCACGAGCTGGTGATCGGCGGCGCGGAAGTAGACCTCGCCCACGGTCGACTGGATCTTGTGGCCGTCCTCGTAGACCTTGATGACGTCGGGCGGATAGAACGTGCCCGCACGCTCGACGGCGTCGGCCCACAGGGCGAACTCCATGTAGGCGTTGTTGGCGCCCCACTCCGGCTTGTAGCCGTACTTGGCGTCGAAGGCCTCGACGAACATCTTGGCGAGCGGGTACTTGTCCTGCAGCGTCCACCAGAAGTCGGTGGCGGCATAGACGCCGGACAGCAGCCCGCCGCCGGCCTCGCGCGCCAGGAACGGCGTCTGGTACGGCACCACGAGCTTCATCTTGTCGAAGATGCCGAACTGCTTGGCCTGCTGCGTCGACAGCACCGCGTCGTGGCCCCAGTTGACGTTGAGCAGCACGTCGGCGCCCGAGTTGGCGATGTTGAGGAGGTACGACGAGTAGTCGGGCGCGCCGAGCGGCGCCACCTGGTTGGTCGCCGTCGTCCAGCCCGCGGTCTTGAGGTAATCCTCCATCGACTTGGTGACGGTGTGGCCGTAGGTGTAGTCCGGCGTCAGGTAGGCGGCCTTCTTGCCCTTGCCGAAGGTCTTGACCACCAGCGGCCCGATCGCCGCCGCGGCGGTCTGGCCGTAGAAGCACTGGCGCACGCCGTAGCGCACGCAGTCCTTGCCGGTCGTGTCGTTGGAGCCGGAGATGCCGGCGGCATAGAGCACCTTCTCGCGCTGGGCGAGCTTGTTCAGCGCCACCGCGACCGCGCTCGAGGTCGAGCCGGTCATCAGCACCGCCTTGTTCTCGGTGATGAAGCGCTGCTGCGCCTGCACCGCGGTATTGGGCTTGGCGGCCGAATCGGCCACGCCGTACTTCACTTCCTTGCCCAGCACGCCCTTGCCGCTCTTGGGCGAGATCGCCTTGATCAGCGGGTGACCGGCGTTGATGTGCTCGACGGCGAGCTGGTAGCCCTTGAGCTCGTCCTCGCCCTGCACCGCGTAGGTTCCGGTGCGCGGTACCGAGATGCCGATGAACACCGAATTGCCCGACGAGCCCGCCGGATAGGTCCCGATCGGCGGGTATTCCTTGGCCCAGCTGCTGCGGCCCACCAGGCCCGAGGCCGCGATGCCCGACGAAACCGCGCCCGTCGCCACCGCCTGCAGGAATGTCCGCCGCGAAGTCGAACTGCCCTTTTTCACATCAGCCTCCCGTGTTTTGCGTTTCCTCGGGAGTAGTGTGTTCGCCTTTGGTAGGGGTCGCCTTAACCGCCCTTGTTGATGCAGATTAATGATCTGGGAGCGAACGCCATAAAAAACAGGAACATGCCGGGCACAATCCGCAAGATCGCCGCCGACCGATGGGACGGTCCCCTGGTCGCGCGCCTGCGACGCTATGTCGAACTCGGGCCGGCCGACATCGACGACCTGCGCTTGCTGATGGAAGACGAGCTCAACGTCAAGAAACGCCGCGACCTGATCGTCGAAGGCTACGAATATCACAAGCTCTGCTTCATCAAGGAAGGCTTCGCCGCGCGCTACAAGCTGCTGCGCAACGGCAAGCGGCAGATCGTGAGCGTCCTGTTGCCCGGCGACGTCATCGGTTTTCCCGGCAGCTTCGTCAACCACTCGGTCTTCTCGGTGGTGGCGCTCTCCGACATGAAGCTCGAGGTCTGCGCCCTCGATGACTTCGTGGCGCTGTGCTACCGGCGCGCCAAGTTCGGCCTGGCGCTGAGCTGGCTCGCCGCCCACGAGGCGACCATGTACGCCGAGCACATCATCGACATCGGCCGCCGCACGCCGGTCGAGCGGCTGGCGCATTTCCTGCTGGAGATCCATGCGCGCCTGGCCGCCGTCGGCCGCGCCGCCGAGCGCGAGGTCGACCTGCCGGTTTCACAGGAGGTGATGAGCGACGCGCTGGGCATGAGCGTTCCCCATCTCAACCGCATGCTGGCCAAGCTGAGGGGCGACGGCCTGATCACGCTCGACGGCCGGCATGTGACTTTCGCCGACATGCGCGGGCTGCGGCAGCTGGCGCACTTCCAGCCGCCCAGCTTCACGCGCATCCCCGCTCCCGCCGCGACGATCGGCCAGGAACTGATCGCCTGACCGGCTGAGGTCTACGCCGCCTTGGCGGCGTGGTACTTGCCGTAGAAGCTCTCGCCCTTGGCGGCCATGTCGCGCAAGAGCTTCGGCACCGCGAACTGGTTGCCGTACTTCTTGGCGAAGTCATCGCATTCGGCCACGAACTTCTTGACGCCGACCTGATCGATCAGGCTGACGGCGCCACCGGTCTGCGGCGCGAAGCCCAGCCCCATGATCGAGCCCACATCGCCATCCTGCGGATCGGTCAGCACCTTCGATTCGAGGCAGCGCACGGTGTCGACCGACTGCACGTAGAGCAGGCGCTTCTTGATCTCGTCTTCCTTGGCGCGCTTCTCCTCGCCCTCGCCGTAGAGCAGCTTGGGATCGGCCGGGAAATATTTCGCGAGTTCCGGCCACAGGCGCTTCTTGCCGTCGG
>JAUXRT010000223.1 GCA_030681635.1 Reyranella sp. | reverse complement strand
AAGACCTACGGCTACGTGCGCATGGAGGTGCTGTCGGCGCTGGCCAATGCGACGGTCCTGCTGCTGCTCACCGTCTACATCCTCGACGAGGCGTGGCAGCGGTTCCAGAATCCGCCCGAGATCCTGAGCGGGCCGATGCTGGCGGTCGCGGTGGCCGGCCTCGTCGTCAACCTGATCAGCATGAAGCTCCTGATGGCGGGCTCTTCGGAGAGCCTGAACGTCAAGGGCGCCTATTTCGAGGCGTTGAGCGACATGCTGGGGTCGCTGGGCGTCATCATCGCGGCGCTGGTCGTGATGTTCACCGGCTGGACGCTGGCCGATCCGGTGGTCGGCGCCGGCATCGGGCTCTTCATCGTGCCCCGGACCTGGATCCTGCTGAAGCAGGCGATTCATATTCTGATGGAAGGCACGCCGCCCGAGGTCGATCTTTCCCTTCTCGAGAAGAAGCTGCTCGAGATCGAGGGCGTGACGGCGGTCCACGATCTCCACGTCTGGACCATCACCTCCGGCCTCGACGCCATGAGCTGCCATCTCGTGGTCGACGACATGGCGCGGGTCCGCGCGACGCTGGCCAGTGCCTGCGAGGCGATGAAGTCCGGCTTCGGACTCACCCACACCACCATCCAGATCGAGGACCAGGCCTTGCGCGACAACGAGCCAGTGAGAGCGATATGACGAAATCCGTGACGATCTACGGCATCAAGAATTGCGACACGATGAAGAAGGCGCGCGCCTGGCTCGACGCGCACGGCGTCGGCTACGCCTTCCACGACTACAAGACCGCGGGCATCGAGCGCGACCTCCTTCGGACTTGGATGAAGGATACCGGCTGGGAGATGCTGCTGAACCGGGCCGGCACGACCTTCCGCAAGCTGCCGGACGCCGATAAGACGGGGCTGAGCGAAGCCAAGGCGATTGCCCTGATGCTGGCCCAGCCCTCGATGATCAAGCGGCCGGTCCTCGACGTGAACGGCCACCTGATCGTCGGGTTCAAACCCGAGACCTACGCCCAGGCCTTAAGCTAGGCCGCCTGTCGCGCGACCAGACGGCAGGCGAGGCTGATGGCGGCGACATGGCGATGGTCGGTGCCGCAGCAGCCGCCCAGCACGTTGATCTGGGGCATCAGGTGCACGAGATCGCGGTACTGGCCGGCCAGCTCGATCGGGTTGCCGGCGTCGAGGTCGGGCGACTCGTTCAGCTCCTGATGGCTGCGCGTCGACGCATTGGCACGAATACCGCCGATGCGCCGGGTCCAGGCGGCTTTGGTCTGGAGGACGCTGTCGAAGTGCGTGGGGTGCGCGCAATTGATCATGTAGTAGGCGGGGCCGTTTGACGTCGCGGCGTCCACCTCGCTGATCGCCTCGGGCAGCGTCTGGCCGCTCGGCAGGCGGCCGTCGGTTTCCACGGTGAAGGAAAGGGAAACCGGCATGCCTGCCTTCGCTGCCGCCCGGGCCGCGCCGATGGCTTCTCTCGCATTGGTCATCGTGACCGCGCTCACCATGTCCGCACCTGCCTCGGCGAAGGCCGAGATCTGAGGCGCGTGGTAGGCTTCGGCCTCGTCGGCACTCATGATCTCACCGGAGACGTAACCATCGCCGCGCGGGCCGACGCAGCCGCTCACCACCATCGGCGTCCGCGTGGTCTCGTGAGCGTCCCGCAGCGCCAGCATCAGCGCGATCGACTTGGCGTTGACCGCTGCCATGTCGGCGCGCGAGTAGCCGAGCTTGGCCCCCCAGTCGGTGCTGGCCCGCCACGTCGGGCTTTCGAGGATGAAGCCCGCGCCGTCCGCCTTGGCGATCTCGATGTAGCGCTCGTAGTAGCGGACGAGGGCGGAGCGCCCCGCCGCGTCGCGCAGCAGGTGGAAGGCCGCGAAGTGAGGCAGGTCCAGCCCGTCCTGGAAGATCAGGCTGGTCTCGATCCCGCCGTCGGTGAGGAACAGCCGGCCGCCGAGATGCGGCAGGTTCTGGCGATATTTGGCGTCGGCTTTCATGATAGTTTCCCAGTTTGGTGCCGTGTGGCGATGGCGGGAAAATAGGGAATTCGCCGCGCCGGGGAATGATCAGGCGACCGGACCAATTGACCGATCGGCCGGAAATTCAGAACTGTCAACAAGCGAGGCCTGTGTGTTCTGGCTGCGATTGCTGTGTTTGGGGGCGGTGCTTGCCGCCGTGCGTATTCCCTATGCACTGACAGGTCATCTCCAGGACGACGCCCTCATCATCTTCCGGACGGCCTTCAACCTCGCGGATCACGGGCAACTGGCCTTCAATCTCGGCGAGCCCACGACCGGCGTGACGAGCACGGTCTACGCCCTGATGCTTGCGGCTCTGCGGGCGACATTCGGATCGGCGGTATTCTGGGCGATCATCGCGGTCAACACGTTGCTTGCCGTTGCCGCCGCCGGACTGTTTGCGTCGGCCCTGGAGCAGGGGACACGGCGCCTGCTTCTGTGGGCGGCCATTGCGGTCCTGCCGGTGTCACTGCTCGTGAGTTACAGCGGCATGGAGACGGCGCTGCTGCTCGCGGCCCTCGGGTTGGCCGCCTATGGCGTCACCTACGCCAGGACAAGCCGCCTGCTGACCGTGGCCGCGTTCATTCTGCCGCTGGTGCGTGCCGATGCCGCTGGTTTCGCCCTCCTGTTCATCGCCGCCTGCTTTCTTGTCGATCGCCGGCGGGCCTTTGAAGGACTCGTGGCCCTCGCACTGACGGTGGCGATGGTCGCCGGTGCAAACATGCTGCTGACGGGAACGGCGGTGCCCCAGACGGCAATTGCCAAGGCGCTGTCGTACCGGCCGGACCGTTCCCTCGCGGGATTTTTCGATCAGCTAGACGCCCTATTCTTGAGCGATAGCTATCTGCTGCCGTTCAGCACGAAGTACGCGCACTTTCTCGGTCCGGTCGCGACGGTGGCCTCTCTGGTGGCGTCGCTGCTCGCCTTGCGCCTGGTCTGGCGGGATCGTGCGAGGCGGTCGACGGTCCTGGCCCTGATCGGCAGCGCCTATCTCGTCCCCGTCGCCTATGCGGCGGGCGGCGTCATTTTCCCCTGGTATCTCTGGCCAAGCACATTGATCGCCAACTTGCTGGTGTTGTTCATGGCATTCGAATTCGCCGGCCGGCTGGCCCGGCCTCTCCGCCGGCTCGCGGTGGCGGGGATCGCTTGCGTGCTGGTTTCCGCGGCGCTGGTTCAATGGGCGATCTCCTACAATGTCGGCCATCAGGAGTCCGAGTACCGGGCAGGGGTCGGGCGCTACCTGTTCTCGATCGCCAAGCCGGGAGACACGCTCTTCCTCGAGCCGGCGGGCCACATCCCCTTCCAGGCCGGCCTGAAAACCTGGGACGAAATCGGTCTGGTGTCCGGCGAGGTGCTGGAGCTGAAGCGCGCGGGCCATCCCGACTGGTGGATGCGCTTTGTCCGGAAGATGCGCCCAACCTGGCTTGTGCAGCGATCGCCACTGCTCGACGACAGGGTCACCCATGACGGCTACGAGCTTTCAGCCGAAGACTGGGCCTGGCTGCAGCAGAACTACGAGGTGGTTCGACGCTTCAAGTATGTGCCGGAGGGCTGGCTCCTCTCCCTCGGATCCCACGCGGGCTACGATGTGCTGCGACGGCGTGCGGTCGATTGAAAATCTCACTTTTCAATAGATTTTATTAAATAAAATCAATGTATTATAGGATTTTCTTGACAATTATAATTAATTGTCAGAAGGTATGATCAAACGCCCCTGTTTTTGGGCGGACAAGAATATTTGCACAGCCTGAACCGGCTCATTTCCCCTCAGAGGTTCGCACCATGTCTACCAAGTTCGCGTCCATCCTCCTGATTCCCCTGGCTCTGTCCGTGTCCGCCTGCGGCGACACCTGGGGCGAGCGTGCGGTCACCGGCGGCGGCATCGGCGCCGGTGCGGGCCTTGCGGTCGGCGCGATTGCCGGCTGGCCTCTCGTCGCCCCGGCCCTCGTGGGCGCGGCGTTGGGTGCCGGAATCGGCGCGGCGACGGCGCCGGAAAAGGGCAGCAGCAAGTAGAGAGCGCCGCCGAGGTCGTCGGGCAGCCCGCCTGACGATGCCCCTGAAGATCTAGGGTTATCCCAGCAGAAGCCGAAGTTTGCGGTCGAAGACGGCGAGCACGTCCTCGAGCGAATCGCCGTGCGCGAGCTTGCGCGGCCCGTTGTAGACCACATAGCCGCCCTGGGACCCGTTCGGCACCTTGGCGATGGCGAACAGCGGCTGTTCCGAGGTGTGGCGGAAGATCGAGAAGATCGCCATGCCGGGCCGGAAGTCGATGGCGTAGTCCCGCCACTCTCCCGACGCCACCCGCATGCTGTAGAGACCGAGCAGGCGGGACAATTCCCGACGATCGAATGAGACAATCCGACGCCGGGCCCGTTGGTCGGCCAAACGGTACAGATTGGTCATGCGATGGCTACTCGAACCATGTCCTTGGGCCGAATTGTTACAGATGGACAAGGGCGGGTAAAGCGCTTGAACCGTAGCCCTTCCGAGGTTTGCCAAAACCAGGGTGGGGGTCTATGAACCGCCGCTGAAGCTGTTGATATTTCGCGATAATTCCGAGGGTACCACTGTGTCCGATTCCGCCGCCTTTCAGGAAGTCGACGAGGCCGTCCGCAAGGACGAACTCAGGGAATGGTGGGACCGCTGGGGCACCTGGGTGGTGGCCGGTGCCGTCGCCGTGGTGGTCGCGGTGGCGGGCACCGTCGGCTGGCGCCAGTACGACGCCGGCCAGCGCGCCGCCGCCAGCATCGCCTACTCGACCGCGCTCGCCAAGATCGCGACCGATCCCGGCGCCGCCCGCGCCGACCTGGAAAAGCAGGCAGCCGAGGCGCGCGAGCCCTACCGCTCGCTGGCCACGCTGATTGTCGCGCAACTGCAGCCCACGCTGGACGAGCAGGTCACGGCGCTTGCGGCCGTCGGGCCCAAGCTGTCGGGCGCCGACCTCGCCGACCTCGCCACTGTGATCGCGGCCCTGAAGAGCGTCGACACGCCCAAGGCCGACGAGATGGCGGCCAGGGTGGAGCAGCTGGGCGGCCCCGACCGGCCGTTCCGGATCAGCGTCCGCGAGGTTCAGGCCCTGGCGGCTGCCCGCAAGGGCGACGCCAAGCGGGCCCGCGAACTGTGGGGCGAGATCGCCAAGGATCCGGGCACGCCTCAGGGCGCCGCGCAGCGGGCGTCGGCGATGCTCAATCTCTATGCCGCCATCGAAGCGAAGTAGAATGGGGCCGAGTAGACGCATGCCGAGCGTATCGAGTGTGAGCAGCCTCAGGGCCTTTCTTGCCGCCGGCGCGCTGGCTGTCGCGTTGACCGGCTGCGATACGCTGACCAATGCCCTCGACGGCGTCTTCGGCAGTTCCAAGGTGCCGCTGCCGGGCGAGCGCATCGCGGTCTTCGGCGATCGCAGCGAACTCGAGCCCGACAAGGACATGGCGGCGGTGCAGATCGTGCTGCCGGCGCCGGTGGTCAACGACTCCTGGCCGCAATCCGGCGGCTTCGCCAACTACGCCATGCAGCATCTCGCGGTCAGCGACTCGCCGAAGATCATCTGGACGGCCGATGTCGGCGCAGGCTCGTCGTCGTCGCGCATTCTCACGACCCCGCCGATCATGGCCGACGGCAAGGTCTTCGCCAAAGATGCCCAAAGCACCGTCTCGGCATTCGACGCCGACACCGGCAAGCTGATCTGGCGGGTTACCCTGGCGCCGGACAAGGCGCGCGATACCGACGAGTTCGGCGGCGGCCTTGCCTACTACGGCGGCCGGCTGTTCGTGACCACGGGGTTCGCCAGCGTCTTCTCGCTCGATCCGAACGACGGCAAGGAACTCTGGACCTCGTCGGTCAGCGCGCCGGTGCGTGGCGCTCCGCTGGTGTTCGGCGACCGCGTCTTCGCCATCAGCATCGACAACAAGATCCAGGCCCTGGCCGCCGTCGACGGCTCGGACCTCTGGCAATACACCGCCCTGCAGGAAGTCGCGGGCTTCGTCGGCGGCAGCAGCCCGGCCGGTTCGGGCGAGTATGTCGTGGCGCCCTTCAGCTCCGGCGAGTTGGTCAGCCTGCGCCTCGACAACGGCCGGCCGGTCTGGAACGACTCCTTGATCGGCACGCGCACCGAGGCGCGCGCCTTCGGCAACCTGGCCGATATCCGCGGCCGCCCCGTGATCGACCGCGGCGTCGTGATCGCCATGGGCTCGGCCGGGCAGCTCGCCGCCGTCGAACTGCGCAGCGGCCAGCGCGTCTGGGAACGCGGCATCGGCGGCAGCCAGACGCCATGGGCGGCGGGCCGCTTTCTGTTCGTCGTCACCGGCAGCGCCGACATCGCAGCGCTGGGTCGCGACGACGGCAAGATCAAATGGGTGACGCCGCTCACGCAGTATCTGGACGACAAGCGCCGCAAGCCGGTGCTGTGGGGCGGGCCGGTGCTGGCCGGCGACCGCCTGCTCGTCGTCGGCACGCTGGGCGAGATGCTCGCCGTGTCGCCCTATACCGGTGAAATCCTCGGCAAGCTCGATGTGCGCGATCCGGTCCGCCTCGCACCGATCGTCGCCAATCGCACCATCTATGTCTTGACCGACTCAGGCCGGCTCATTGCCCTCCG
>JAUXRT010000221.1 GCA_030681635.1 Reyranella sp. | reverse complement strand
GCGCCCCCGGCGTTGAAGCCATGCCCCAGAACATCTACGACAACGACGCCTTCTTCGCGGGCTACAGCAAGCTGCCCCGTTCGGTCGAGGGGCTGGACGGCGCGGGCGAGTGGCCGGCGCTGAAGGCCATGCTGCCGCCGATGGTGGGGCTCAAGGTCGTCGATCTCGGCTGCGGCTTCGGCTGGTTCTGCCGCTGGGCGCGCGAAGCCGGTGCGGCCCGGGTGCTGGGCCTCGATGTTTCCGAGAACATGCTGGCGCGCGCCCGCGCCACGACGCCGGACAAGGCGATCAGCTACGAACGCGCCGACCTTGAACGGCTGACACTGCCGGCGGGAGCGTTCGACCTCGCCTACAGTTCGCTGGCGCTGCACTACGTCGAAAGACTGGGGCCGCTGCTGAAGGCCGTGCATCGTGCCCTCATGCCCGGCGGCCAGTTGGTCTTCTCGATCGAACATCCGCTCTACACCGCGCCCACACGGCCGGGCTGGGTGCAGGACGGGGCGGGTCATAAAACCTGGCCACTCGATCGCTATCTCGAGGAAGGTCCGCGCTCGACGGACTGGCTGGCCCCGGGCGTGGTCAAGCAGCACCGCACGATCGCCACCTATCTCAACCGGCTGATCGCCGCGGGCTTCGCGCTGGAGCACATCGAGGAATGGGGTCCGACCGACGCCCAGATCGCGGCTCACCCGGAGTGGAAGGTCGAGCGCGACCGTCCGCCCTTCCTGCTGGTGAGCGCGCGGCGCTAGACCGCTTTCGTGTGGACGTGCTCGGGCCGGACGCCCATGGCCAGCAGGCGCGCAGGCAGCCGGCGCAGGATGGGAAATCGGTCGAGCAGCAGCATCGGCCAGGGCGGGCTGATCGGGCCCTTGCCCAGCAGGGCCGGCGCGATCATCCGATTCTGGATGAAGACCTGCATGGCCTGGGTCGCGCGTGTGGGGAAGAGCCGGCGCGCCTGCACGGCCTCGAGGTCCGAATCGGCCAGCCTGCCCTCGCGCAACGGCGCCGCCAGGATGTTCGAGGCCGCGACCGCATCCTGGATCGCGAGGTTGATTCCGACGCCGCCGATCGGCGACATGGTGTGCGCGGCATCGCCGATGCAGAGCACGCCGGGCCGCCACCAGGTTTCCAGGCGATCGACGCCGACTGTCAGCAGTTTTAGATCGTCGACGCTCTTGAGCTCGTCCACCCGCTCGCCGACGAAGGGCATCAACCGCAGGATCAGCGCCCGCACCTTCTCGATGCCGCCGGCGCGCACGGACGCCGCCGAGCCCTTCGGGATCACGTAGGCGCATTGCCAGTAGTCGCCGCGGTCGAGCATCACGAACATGCTGCCGCTGTCGATCCGCCCCATGACCGCGGACTCATCGCTCGGCCGGTGCGAGAGCTGGAACCACAGCACGTCCATCGGCGCGCCGATCTCGGTGACCTTGAAGCCGGCCTTGTCGCGCACGACCGAGCGCCGGCCGTCGGCCCCGACCACGAGATCGGCGCGGATCTCCTGCGGCTTGCCGTCGACGGTGGTTCTGACGCCCGTCACCTTGCCGCCCTCCTCGATCAGGCCGGTCGCCTCGGCATCCATCAGCAAGGTGAAGCCGGGCAACGGCTTGCCGTGATCGGCGATGAAATCGAGGAAGTCCCATTGCGGCATCATGGCGATGTAGGGACAGCGCACCGGCAGATGGCTGAGATCGGCCATCGCCACTCGGCGTTCGCCGAACTGGGCGACGAAGCGATCGATCTTGTGGTGCGGCAGTTTCAGGAATTCGTCGAGCAGGCCTATCTCGGCCATGACTTCGAGGGTCGAGGGATGGATGGTGTCGCCGCGGAAATCGCGCAGGAAGTCGCTGTGCTTCTCGAGCACGACCACTTTTACGCCGGCGCGCGCCAGCAGAAAGCCCAGCATCATGCCGGCGGGACCGCCGCCCACGATGCAGCATTGGGTTTGGATCGTCGTCATGCCATTCCCCGAATTTGTCATCCCGAGCGTAGCGAGGGATGACACTATTTCCCTGACATGCTTCGGTCCACGCCGAAGGACAGGTGGGGCCCGGCATGGTAGGTGAGCCGCGCTATGGCATCCCGGCTACCGCTCCTCCTGCTGCTGATCGCGGTGACCTGCCTCAGCCAGTTCTACCGCGTCTCAAACAGCGTGATCGCGCCCGAGCTCTCGCGCGACCTCGACCTCAGCGCGCGTCAGCTCGGCTGGGCGGGCAGCGCCTTCTTCTTCGCGCTGTTTGCCGTGCAGATCCCGGTCGGCATGTGGTTCGACCGCTTCGGCGCCCGCCGCACGGTCGCGGCACTCTCGTTGCTGGCCATGCTGGGCTCGCTCTGGATCGCGCGCGCCGCCGATGCCACCGACCTGATCGCCGGCCGCACCATCGTGGGCGTGGGCTGTGCCGCCTCCTTCATGTCGGTGGTGTTCCTGTGCTCACGCTGGTTCGAGCCGGCCAGGCTCGCCACGGCCCTGTCGTGGGTGTTCGCCGCCTCCAACATCGGCACCCTGGTGGCGGCCACGCCGCTTGCCTGGATCGCCGGCACCATCGGCTGGCGCCACGGATTCCTGGGCTTCGCTGCCATCACCCTGCTGGTGGCCGTAGGCTTCTTTGTCTTCGTGCGCGACCAACCGCCCGAGGCGCGTGGACCGGCGCCGCGCAAGGAGACGCCGGCCGAGATTTTACGCGGGTTGTGGGAAGTGTGGCGGACGCCGGGCCTCGGGCCCGTGCTGTCGATGCATTTCTTCGCCTATGCCACGATGCTGACGGTCCTCGGCGTGTGGGGCGGGCCTTATCTTTACGACGTGCACAAGCTCGACGGCGTGGCGCGCGGCAACGTGCTGCTCGCCATGGGCGTGGCGCAGATCCTGGGCATCCTGGCTTACGGGCCGATGGACCGCGTGCTGCGCTCGCGCAAGAAGGTGGTGTTCGGAGGTGCGGCGATCTCGATGGCGCTGCTCGCGATCATGGCGGCGCTGGCCAACCCGCCGCTCTGGCTCGCGGTCGGGCTGCTGGTGGCGTTCTGCTTCTTCTGCGCCTACGGCACGGTGATCGTGGCGCAGGGGCGTGGCCTGTTCCCCGACCGCCTGGCCGGTCGCGGCGTCACCACCGTCAACATGGCGCAATGCCTCGGCCTCGCCGTGCTGCCGGCCGGCATGGGCTATATCGTCGAAGCCTTCGGCGGCGGCGACCTCGCCTACCGCTGGGTGTTCGGCACGCTGGCCGCCGGCCTGGCGCTGGGCTCGATCGCCTATGTGCGGGCCCGCGACAGCGCCTCGCCCTAAAAGGTTACTTCGTCGCTTCCCTGAGGTAGGCGATCACATCGGCCATCTGGCCCGGCTGTTTTATGCCGGCGAAGACCATCTTCGTGCCGGGCATGTCGGCCCTGGGATCGCGGAGATAGGCGGCCAGCGTCTTGTCGTCCCATTCGAGGGCGAACCGGCGCATCACCTCGGAATAGCCATAGCCCTGCCCGGTGCCCGACCGGCGGCCCATGATGCGATAGAGATTGGGCCCCATCGTGGTCGCCCCGCCTCTCTGGAGCGTATGGCAGGCCTTGCACTGCGTGTTGAACACCTGCTCACCCTTGGCCACGTCCTGCGCCAATGCCGCCGGCGCCAGCCCTCCGACAATCAGCGCGCTCGCCATTCCGGCCCAGCTTTTCACTTGGTTGCTTCCTTGAGGTAGGCGACCAGGTCGGCGAGCTGGCCGGCGTTCTTCACGCCGTTGAAGAGCATCTTGGTGCCGGGGACCTTGCCCTTGGGGTCGCGGCTGTACTCGGCCAAGGTCGTCTCGTCCCAGACGATGCCCGACTTCTTCATGGCATCGGAGGACTCGTAGCCGCCGCCGGTGCCGGCCTTGCGCCCGAACACGCCGTGGAGATTGGGCCCGGCCACGCTGGCGCCATCCTTCTCGAGCGTATGGCAGGCCCGGCATTGCTGGTTGAAGACGCGCTGACCGCGCGAGGCTTCACCGGACTGGGCAATGGACTGGGCAGCGGCGGTTCCCGCGGTGGCCGCCATGCCGACTGCGATCACAGCGGCGGCAGTGATCAAACTCTTCATCACGCTACTCCTGATGTTCCGGCCGATGATGCCCTATATCTGGGTCACGATGCAGAGCCTGTTCGATCCTGATGGCGGAATGGAGGCGCTGGCGCCGGGCGCCGTGCTGCTGCGTGGCCAGGCGCTGGCGATCGACGCGGAGCTGCTCGCCGCCATCGACGCGGTCGTCGCCAAAGCGCCGTTCCGGCACATGGTGACGCCCGGCGGCTTCGAGATGTCGGTGGCGATGACCAATTGCGGCGCCGCCGGCTGGATCACCGACCGCAAGAGTTACCGCTACACGACGGACGATCCCGAAAGCGGCAGACCATGGCCCGCGATGCCTCCGGTGTTCCGGAAGCTGGCGGACGCAGCGGCGGCAAAAGCGGGCTTCCCGGGCTTCGTGCCCGATGCCTGCCTGATCAACCGCTACGAGCCCGGCACGCGGCTGTCGCCGCATCAGGACAGGGACGAGGCCGATTTTGGCCATCCCATCGTGTCGGTGTCGCTGGGCCTGCCCGCCACCTTCCAGTTCGGCGGACCCAGGCGCGCCGATCCCCTGAAGAAGGTGGCGCTATGCCACGGCGATGTCGTGGTGTGGGGTGGGCCGGCACGCCTCGCCCATCACGGCGTGCTCACATTGAAAAGCGGCGAGCATCCGATGACCGGACGCCGCCGCTTCAATCTCACCCTGCGCAAGGCGCTGTGAGGCCGGTGTCTACTCCGGCTTGATATTCTGTTCCTTGATCAGCGTCGTCCAGCGCTTCTCTTCCTTGAGCATGAACTCCTTGAACTCGGCCGGCGTCGAGGCGCGGATCTCCACGCCCATCGGCTTGAAGCGCTCGATCACCTCGGGGTCGGCGGCGACCTTGGCGATCGCCTTCTGCAGCTTGTCGATGATCGGCTTGGGCGTGCCCGCCGGCACCACCATGGCCTGCCAGAACACCGCCTCGAAATCTTTTAGCCCCGTCACCTCGACAACCGTAGGAATGTCGGGGAAGGCGGGCGAGCGCTTGAGGCTCGAGATGGCGATGGGCCGGGTCTTGCCGGACGCCAGGAACGGCTTGGCCTCGAGCGAGGCCGAGAACATCATCTGCGCCTGGCCTGACGCCACGTCCTGGCCGGCCTGCGCGCCGCCCTTGTACGGCACGTGGACGAGGTTCAACCCGGCCTGCGCCTTGAACAGCTCGGCGGCGAGATGATTGGTGGCGCCGATGCCCGAACTTGCGATGTTGTACTTGCCGGGGTTGGCTTTCACGACGGCGATCAGCTCGGCCATGTTCTTGGCCGGGAAGTCGATGTTGACGTGCAGGATGAACGGCGTGAACGACATCAGCGACACCAGCTCGAAGCTCTTGTGCGGGTCGTACTGGACCTGGCCGGTGAGCGTCGGGTTGATGATCAGCGACGTGCCGCCGGCATAGATCGTGTAGCCGTCGGGGGCTGCCTTGGCGACGTAGTTGGAAGCCACGGTGGTGGCCGCTCCGGCGCGGTTGTCGACCAGCACCGGCTTGCCGAGCTCGGCGCCCAGCTTGTCGGCGAAGACGCGCGCGACGGCGTCGTTCACGCCGCCCGGCGGATAGGGCACGACCATGGAGATCGGCTTCTGCGGCCAATCGGTCTGGGAGGCCGCGGCAAGCGGCAGCAGGGCGGCGGCAAGTGCCGTCGCCAGGAATGTCGAACGGTTCATCTTTATTGCTCCTTGGATTTTCACTCGGCGACGAAGAACGGCAACGTCACCTCTTTATCGATCGGCTCGAAACCCATCTTCACGCGCTTGCCGATCTTGATGTCGGCCTCGGCTACTCCCTTGAGCTGCGCATTCACGCGCACCCCGGCATCCATGTCGACCAGCGCCACGACATAGGGCACGGCGGCCTTGAAGAAGAAATTGAACGGGTGATGGCAGACGGTCCAGGCGTGGATCGTGCCGCCGGTCGGAGCTTCCTTGAACTCGCTGTCCATCGAGAAGCAGTGCGGACAGACCGGCCGCGGATAGTGGCGGACCTTGCCGCAGCCCGAGCAATGCTGGAGCAGGAACCGGCCTTCGCGCATGCCGTCCCAGTGCGGCTGGCTCTCGCGCGTCGGGGTCGGCAGCGGACGTTCCGGCGCCGGCGGCGGCGCGACCGTGGGGGCGCTCATGCCGCCCTCCTCAGGATGGCGATCGAGCCGTCACCCATGTCGCCGTAGCCGGTGACCAGGCCCACCTCCGCATTCTTGACCTGGGCCTTGCCGGCCTCGCCGCGGAGCTGGCGGGTGAGTTCGATCGCATGGTTGAGGCCCACGACATGGCCCTGGCTCAAAAGCCCGCCATGGGTGTTGATCGGCAGGTCGCCGCCCAAGCCAATGCGGCCGTCCATGATGAACGGCCCGCCTTCGCCGGTCTTGCAGAAACCCAGGATTTCGAGCTGGCGGATCACGGTGAAGGTGAAGCAGTCGTAGATCTCGGCAACGTCGATGTCCTTCGGCCCGACACCCGCCATCTCGTAGGCGCGCGGCGCCGACTTCACGAGGCCGAACTCCAGAATATCGGGGCGCTGGGCGATCGAGGCCGGCGATTCGGGATGGCCCGCAGCCACGCCCATGATCGTGACGAGCGGCTTCTTCAGATCGCGCGCGCGGTCGGCGCGGCTGATGATGATGGCGGCGCCACCGTCGCTCTCCAGGCTGCAGTCGAACAGGCGGAACGGATCGGAGATCATGCGCGAGGCGTGATGGTCCTCGACCGTGAGCGGCTTGTTCATCACCACGTTGCCGTTGAGGATCGCATGCTGGCGCGTCGTGACGGCGACCTCGGCCATGTGGCGCGCCGTGGTGCCGTAGAGCTCCATGTGGCGGCGCGCGCCCTGGGCATAAAGCTGGGCCGGCGCGAACATGCCGATCGGCGCCTCGAATTCGGCCGCCAATGCGAATTGCGGGAACTGCTGCAGGCGCGTGGACACGCGGGCGCCGGAATAGCCGGTGCGGCCGACGGCAATCAGCACGTGATTGCAGACGCCCGTCGCCACCGCCATTGCCGCACTCTGGATGGCGGCCACGCAGGTGGCGCCGCCCATCGGCACGAACAGCGAGAGTTTGAGATCAGGCAGGCCGAGGTTGGCGATGAAGTCCTCGGCAATGCCGCCGCCCGGGAAATAGGGAACGATGCCGTCGATGTCGCGCGGGCTCAAGCCGGCGTCGGCGATGGCAGCGAGGCTCGCCTCGAGCTGCAGCGCCAATGCGCTCTTCGGCGTGCCACGCGTGTAGGCGGTCTCGCCGATACCGCTTATCGCCGCCGTCTCATGAAGCGGATGTACCATGTTTGAGTTCCTCCAGCGGGCATCGTGCCCTAAGCTTGCCTATCCGCGAAGGGGGAAGAATGTCCAAGCAAGATCTGGTTTCGCTATCGTCCGTGGAGATGCGTCGTCGCATTGGCACCAAGGAAATTTCGCCGGTCGAACTGCTGGAGGCCTGCCTCGCCCGCATCGAGGAAGTGAACCCCGGGATCAACGCCGTGACGGCTATGTGCGTGGCCCGCGCACGCAAGGAGGCCAAGGCCGCGGAGGCCGCGGTGCGCCGCGGCGAGGAACTGCCGCTGCTGCACGGGCTGCCGACCGGCATCAAGGATCTGGAAGAGACCAAGGACCTGCTCACCACCTACGGCTCGCCGCTCCACCGCGACTTCGTGCCAGCCTACGACAATGTGATGGTCAGTCGCGTCCGCGCCGCCGGTGCGATCGTGGTCGGCAAGACCAACGTTCCCGAGTTCGGCGCCGGCTCGAACAGCCGCAACCCGGTGTGGGGCGCCACCGGCAATCCGTTCAACACGGTGCTGACGGCCGGCGGCTCGTCCGGCGGCTCGGCAGCGGCACTCGCCACCGACCTCCTGCCCGTCTGCACCGGCTCCGACACCGGCGGAAGCTTGCGCAATCCCGCGGCCTTCTGCGGCGTCGTGGGCTTCCGCCCCTCGCCCGGCATGGTCGCCGTCGAGCGCCGCGCCATGGGCTGGACTCCGATCTCGGTGCTGGGCCCGATGGGCCGCTCGGTGGCCGACACCTGCCTGCTCTATGCGACGCAGATCGGCCAGCACGACACCGATCCGCTCAGCTTCCCGATCGACGGCAACGTCTTCGCCGAGCCGTGGCCGGTCGATCTCGGCAGTCTTCGCGTCGCCTGGACCGAGGATTTCGGCGGCGCGCCGATCGACAAGGGCATCCGCGCCACGATGCGCGAGAAGATGAAGGCGATGAAGTCGTCGTTCCGCCGCCTCGACAAGGTCGAGGTCGACTATGGCGAGGCCGACCGCTGCTTCGACGTGATCCGCGCCGTCAGCTTCCTGTCGCGCTATCACGACGCCTACACCAACAACAAGAAGATGCTGGGCCCCAACATCGTCGCCAACTACGAGATCGGCGCCAAGCTCAGCCTGGCCGACTTCGCCTGGGCGCATGCCGAGCAGACCCGCATCTTCCGCAAGTTCCAGGAACTCTACCGCGACTATGATCTGGTGCTGGGGCCGACGGTCGGCTTCTCGCCGTTCCCGTGGAAGCAACTCTACATCGACGAGATGAACGGCAAGAAGCTGCGCAACTACTACCACTGGATGGCGTCGGTCTATTTCGTGACCCTGGCCAGCAACCCGGCCGTCTCGCTGCCCTGCGGCCTCGACCACAAGAAGATGCCGTTTGGCCTGCAAGTGATCGGCCGCTTCCGCGGCGACGGCGAGGTGCTGGGCGCCGCCCATGCCATGGAGATGGCTTTTGCCGGCAACCCGACGCTCGCCCGCCCCAAGCCCAACCTGGCCAAGCTGCGCAAGCCGACGGCGGCGCTGAAGTCGATCGTCACGCATCCGCCCAAGCTCGACGCCAAGGTGGCGCGCGGACCTGCTCCCGGAGCTTTGTAAGGCGCGCTTCAAGAAACAACGTGGGGAGCGTCGCGGAAGTTGCGTTCCCCACCGCCTTTACACAACTTCATCTTTTTGCCCGGGCAATGCCACCGATGGCTTCGTACCTCGTTCTAGTGGGATGACCCGCAGCGGCGGGGTCCCGATCCAGACGGAGGCAACGATGAACAAGATCAAGTTCGTGATGGCGGCAGCCCTGTTGACCGCGACCGCCGCGTGCACCCAGACGGGCTACGACAATTCCTACGCCTACAACGGCGGCGGTTACAACAACGCCTACAACGCCAATAGCAACAACAACGGCTACTGGCGCAACGGCGTCTACTACAACAACGCCAACGCCTACAGCGCGGGCTACAACAACAGCGCCAACCCGTTCTACTCCCCGTCCGCCAGCTCGGCCCAGCGCCGGCCCTACGGCGACCAGGACCGCGACGGCGTGCGCAACCGCAACGACTCGGATGCCAACGGCGACGGCATCCCCGACTTCGTCCAGCGGTAGAACCAGCTGAGGCATTTCGAGCCGGCTTCCGGAGCCTTCCGGGAGCCGGCTTTTTTTGCATCTGCGTGCCTTCAACAAATCGCAGTTGCGCCAACACGCCGCCATCGTCGCCGTCTTTGATGCCGGCGTGGGATCGTCCCGCTGGAGGGTGGGCTTTCCCCGGTGGAGGGAATGGATGCGCAACGTCAGTTGGCTCGCCGCCGCGAGCCTGGTGATTGTTACGGCGGGGTGCGTTGAGACGACAGGCTATCCGACGACCTACGGCTACAGCCCGGGCTACAGCTCGCCAGGCTATGGATACTCGGGCTACTCCAACAACTACTACAGCCAGCCCAGCTACTACCGATCACAGCCGACCTACTATTCGCAGCCGGTGGTGGTGAACCAGCCCCGCTACGTCCCGGTCGCCAGCCCGGCGCCGCGGCGCGGCCCCTATGGCGACTACGACCGCGATGGCATCCCGAACCGCTACGACCGCGACAAGAACGGCGACGGCGTGCCCGACCGCTACCAGCGGCGGCGGTACTAGTGCCCGCGAAAACCTTGAAAAGCCTTGTGGCGCTGGCCGCCGTCCTGACGGCGGCCGGTTGCCTGCAACCGCCCGATACGGGAACGGCGTCCTACGGTGATGGCCAGCAGGCGCCGGTCTATCAGGCGCCATTCTACCAGCCGCCGGTCTACACGCCGATCCACCAGCCGCCCCCGCTCAGCCCGAACCTGACGCCGGAGACCGCGCCGCTTCCCGCCGTCGGATACACGCCACCGGTGCGGTACATGCCGCCGCCGGCACCGTCGGCATCGCTCCTCACCCCGGCGCCCGCACCGCCACCAGCTACCTCGCTGTTCGGCCCGCAACGCCGGGGCTGGAACTAGGACTTCTTCCGCGACTTGGCGCGGCTGCGGACCTCGGCCCGGACGTCGGCGTCGTGCTGGCCGAGAGTCGGCGCGGCGCGGCGCACGCCCGAAGGCGTCGCCGACAGTTTGAGCGGAACCCCCAGCGTCTTCTGTCGGCCCGCCTTGGCATGGTCGACCTCCGCCACCATGCCGCGCGCCAGGATCTGCGGATCGGCGAAGACCTCGTCGTGATGCAGCACCGGCCCGGCCGGAATGCCCTCGGCCTCCAGCGCCACCATCCACTCGGCGGTCGTGCGCTTGATCACCTGCTCCTGCAGGAGCCCGACGATGAGGTCGTTGTTCTTCACCCGATCGGCGTTGCTCTTGAAGCGCGGATCGTCGGCCAGCTCGGGCTTGCCCACCAGCGCGCAGACCTTGCGGAAGAAATTCTGCTGCGCCGCCCCGATGGTGATCCAGCCGTCCGCCGTCTGGAACACCTGGTAGGGCGCGGAGCCGCGATGGGCCTGGCCAAGCTTCTCCGGCCTTAAGCCGTTGGCGAAATAATTGGCGGCCTCGTAGACGCCCAGCGACACCGTGGCCTCGAGCAGCGAGGTTTCGACCCACTGGCCCTGCCCGGTCTTCTGCCGCGCCTGCAGGGCGGCCAGGATGCCAATGGTGAGGTAGAGGCCGGCGCCGACATCGGAGATGGCGAGCGGAATCCGGTAGGGCGGCCCGTCCTTGGGCCCGGTCACCGACATCAGGCCGGACATGGCCTGGATGATGAGGTCGAAGCCGCCGCGCTTGGCGTAGGGGCCGGTCTGACCGAAGCCGGAGACCGAGCCCAGGACGAGGCGCGGGTTGCGCGCCGAGAGTGCCGCCCAGCCGATGCCCAGGCGATCCATGACGCCCGGCCGGAAATTCTCCAGCACGACATCGGCGCCGTCGACCAGGTCCCAGAAGATTTCCAGATCGCCGGCATCCTTGAGATCGAGGCGTGTGCCGCGCTTGTTGCGGTTCCACAGCATGAAGGGCGCGGACTCACCCTCGATGAAGGGCGGCGCGCCGCGCATCGAATCGCCCTGCGGGCTCTCGATCTTGAGGACGTCGGCACCGAGGTCGGCGAGCTGCATGCCGCAGAACGGGCCGGAGAGATGCGTGGTCAGGTCGAGAACGACCAGTCCGTCGAGGGCGCCCGCCATATGACTACTCCAGGATCTTCTTGAGATCGGCCATCGTCGAGAGCCACTTGCTGACGCCGAACTCGTTCGACACGATCTTGCCGTCCTTGACGATCAGGAAGCGCGGCGTGCCGCTCTTGCGCGGGATCTGGTCGAGAATCGACTTCAAGTCTCCCGGCCAGTAGCGCGCCTGGTAGGCTTCCCTGAGCTTGGGCGGGTCGACCTCGATCCACGTCACCTGCCGGAACTCCGGCGAGGCGAGCCATTTTGCCCTGTATCCGTTCTTCCACTTCGTGCAGGGCGGGCAATCCAGGCCGCCGACATAGATGACCTTGAGGTCGAGGGCAGCGGGGGCGGCGTCGGCGGCGACAGGAATCGCCAAGGCGGCCACTGCAGCGAAAAGAAAGGCGCGGCGATTCATGTGAGGTAATCTAGGCCCGCATGCCCCGCGCCACCAAACCCTCTCTCGTCACCCTGGGCGACTTCTTCCGGTTCGCGGTTCGCCGCTTCCGGGCCGCCCGCCTCGCCTACGGTCACGGCACCACCAATGCCGTCGACGAGGCGGCCTTCCTGGTGCTGGAGGCCCTGCGCCTGCCGGTCCACACGCTCGATCCCTGGCTCGATCTCAAGCCGACCGCCGCTGAGCGCGCCCGGCTGCTCACCCTGATCGAGGCGCGCGTGGCACTGCGCCTGCCGGCGCCGTACCTCGTGGGGGCGGCCTACATGCACGGCGTGCGTTTCCGCGCCGACAAGCGGGCGCTGATCCCGCGCTCCTTCATCGGCGATCTCCTGATCGGTGGCGCCTTGCCGCTGGGCGGCCCCGCGCGCGTACGCCGCGTGCTCGACCTCTGCACCGGCTCGGGCTGCCTCGCCATCCTGGCCGCGCTCGTGTTCCCGCGCGCCCGGATCGACGCGGTCGATCTGTCGGCCGGCGCGCTGGCGCTTGCCCGGCGCAACGTCGCCGACCATCGCTTGGGCGACCGCATCACGCTTCACCGCGGCGATCTTTTCGCGCCTCTGGCCGGCAAGCGCTACGACCTGATCATCAGCAATCCGCCTTACGTCGATGGCCGCGGCATGGCGAAGCTGCCGCCGGAGTATCGCCACGAGCCCCGCATGGCGCTGGCCGCCGGCGACGACGGGCTAAAACTGGTGCGCCGCATCCTGGCCGAGGCGCCGCGGCATCTCACCAAGGACGGCAACCTCCTGTGCGAGATCGGTCGCGGCCGCGGGCCGCTCGAGGCCGCCTACCCGCGCCTGCCCTTCCTCTGGCTCGACACCGAGCAGAGCCAGGGCGAGGTCTTCTGGATTTCGCGGAAGGATCTCCTGCTGGGGGCGCGCCACTCCAGT
>JAUXRT010000213.1 GCA_030681635.1 Reyranella sp. | reverse complement strand
CGGGGTGGAACAGGAAGCCTTCGCGCTTCTCCCACGCCGTATCGAGGATCTTGTTCAGCAGGATTTCGCCCTCGGCCGTGCGCTTGTCGCAAACGATGACGGAGGACAGCGCGAGGTGAGGGATGTCGGCCTGCGGGAAGCCGCCGAACACCGAGGCGTTCAGCACCTGCCCGGTGTCTTCGGCCTGATTGGCCATGCCCATCAGCGTCTTCATCGGCTCACGCGAGGGCGTGTGGACTAGCGAGCTGCTCATGATCGGCCGATTGCCCCAGACCATCTTCGGCTCGACCTCGCCCGCCAGCGCCCGCATCAGGGTGCGGCCGGCGCGGCGCGCGGTGTCGGCCATGTCGATGTGGGGATAGGTACGATAGCCGGTGATGATCGTGGCGCCGTTGATCATGGCGTCGGTCATCTGGGTGTGGAAATCGAGCGCCACCGCGATCGGCACGTCGGGCGCGATCTTGCGGATGCGATTCAGAAGCTCGCCTTCGCCGTCGTCGTAATGTTCCGCCACCATCGCGCCGTGCAGGGCGAGCAGGACGGCATCGCAGCCCTTCTTGACCTCGTCGACAATGGCCGTGGTCATCTGCTCGTAGGCGGCCTTGGTGACGAGCCCCGAGGGATTGGCGTTGGCGGCCATCGGCAGGGTGAATTCGGCGCCGGCCTTGCGGGCCACCTCGATGAAGCCGCCGAGCGAGGTGTTGGTGCCCTCGGACTCCTTGATGGCGAGGGGGCCGGCTAGATCGGTCGCGCGGGCGAAGGAGGCGATGGGCGTCGGCAGCGGTGAGAACGTGTTCGTCTCATGCATCATCATCGCAACTACGAACTTTTTCGCCAAAACGGCCTCCCACTCTGAATTAAGTCGTTGAGCAATCTATCTAAATGCAGGCCCTCTGCATCTGGAGTAGAGTTGTGTCTGATGCATGGCTGGGTCGCGGGATTTTGGTGCGTTGCAAAAAAGACACACCCTGATTCCATCTCGGCCTTCTCTAAATCTGTGGATTCAGGGCTCTTTTTCACTCTTGAAATCTCTTCGCAGGTGCACCATTATCTGTGGGCAGCAAACGTCACATCTGTGACCTTCATTGTTTGCTGTATGCCCGTCTTGGGCGTTTCCTCCCTAAACTCGGGCCGTGCTTGTCACGGCCCCTTTTTTTTGGTGGTTCGGGTTTTGGGTGGGTTGGGCCTACTCGGCGGCCAGTGGCCGCGGACGCAGGATTTCCAGGGCCTGACTGCCGATTTCCTCAAGCAATCCAGCCATCAGCCGTTCCACGGTGCCGGCGACCGGCAGCCTCTCGTGACGGGCCTCATCCATGTAGAGCGCCCGGTTGATTTCGATCTGCAATGCGTGACGGGCAAGCCCTGGGCGGCCGTAGCGCTGCGTGGTGAAGCCGCCGGCGTAGGGCTGGTTGCGCAGGACCCGCAGGCCGCGGGCGGCCAGCCAATGCTCGGCGCATTCGACAAGCTCAGAGGCACACGATTCGCCGTGATTGTCGCCCAGCACGATATCGACACGGGTGTCGCGCTCCCGCGGACCCAGGTTGGATACCGACGACGGCATGGAATGGGCGTCGATCAGCAAGGCGGCGCCGAACCGGCTGTAGGTCTGCTCGACCAGGCCCGACAGTGCCAGATGGTAGGGCCGCCAGCAGGTCTCGAGCCGGTGTTCGATGATTTCCGCCGAAACCCGGCCGCGGTAGATCGCCTCGCCGCTTGCGGCCACGCGCGGGATCATGCCGAGGCCGGCGGCAACACGCGTCGTGCGGTGATTGAGCGGCCGCGGCAGCGGCCCCTCGAACATGGCCGGGTCGAGCTCGTAGGGCTCCCGGTTGGCATCGACGTAGGAGCGCGGGAAACGGGCCGCCAGCAGGGGAATGCCGAGCGACGGCGCGGCGCTGAACAGCTCGTCGACGAACGCATCCTCGGCCCGGCGCAGGGCCGCGAGCGGCACCGCCGCCTGGGCCAGAAAATCGGTGGGATAATTCGAGCCGCTGTGCGGCGAAGCGACCACGACCGGCATGGTCTGGCGGGTCGGCAGGCGGCAGTCCAAAGCCTCGTGATCGGGCGGGCCCGGCGAGAATTCCATCCCCTGCTCATAGCGCGCGGGGCGAGGCACGTCACCCCGCCCACTCTTGCCGACCCTCGCTCTTGCCAATTCAGGGGGAGCGATGTAGACGACCGGGCTTCCGCGTCGCGGCGTGAACAGACACGCCGCCATGCGATCGGCGATGGGCGCGTAGCTCAGCGGTAGAGCACTGTCTTGACATGGCAGTGGCCACAGGTTCGATCCCTGTCGCGCCCACCATCGCCTCACATCAGCGATAGACCAGACAGTCATCGAGCAGCCATCGATCTGGCCCCTTGATCTGAATGGGGCGCCATCGGACTGTAGGACCTCACTGGAGTTCCGATGTCCGATTTCTTCTCCCTCTACAGTCATGACTTCGCCCGCATCGCCTGTTGCGTCCCCCGGACCCGGGTGGCGGATGCGCCCTACAATCTTGCGGAGACGCTGCGGCTGGCCAAGGAAGGCGACAAGGCCGGCATCGCGCTGATGATCTTCCCGGAGCTTGGACTGTCGTCCTACGCCATCGACGACCTGCTGCAACAGGACCCGCTGCTCGAAGACGTCGAGCGCTCGATCGCGCAACTGGTCGAGGCGTCCCGCAAGCTCAATCCGGTCCTGATCGTCGGCGCGCCGTTGCGCGTAATGGGGCGACTCTACAACACCGCCATCGTGATCCACCGAGGCACGATCGTGGGCGTGGTGCCCAAGACCTACTTGCCGAACTATCGCGAATTCTACGAGAAGCGCCATTTCGTGTCGGGCGCCAACGTGCTTGAGAGTGAGATACTGCTGGTGGGCCGGAAGGTGCCGTTCGGCACGGATATGCTGTTCCGCTCGACCGGCACTGTGCCGATGACCTTCCATGTCGAAATCTGCGAGGACATCTGGGTGCCGGTGCCGCCGTCGAGCCTCGCGGCCCTGGCCGGCGCCGAAGTCCTCGTGAACCTTTCCGCCAGCAACATCACCATCGGCAAGGCTGAGCTGCGCCGTCTGCTGTGCGGCAGCCAGTCGGCGCGCTGCAGCGCGGCCTATGCCTACTCGGCGTCGGGTCCCGGCGAGTCGACGACCGATCTTGCCTGGGACGGCCAGGCCGCGATCTTCGAGTGCGGCGATCAGCTGGCGGAAACCGAGCGCTTTGAGAAGGACTCGACCATCGTCCAGGCCGACGTCGATCTCGGCCGCATCCGCCAGGAGCGCCTGCGCAATGGCGGCTTCGCCGACAATGCGCGCGAGGCAGGCGCGGGGGTGTCGCGCTTCCGGCGCATCGAGTTCGAACTCGACGCGCCGAAGAAGAGCGTGAAACTGCAGCGCGCCATAGAACGCTTTCCCTATGTGCCGTCTGATCCGGCCAAGCTGCGCGACAATTGCTACGAGGCCTACAACATCCAGATCCAGG
>JAUXRT010000212.1 GCA_030681635.1 Reyranella sp. | reverse complement strand
CAGACGAAGACCACGCTCTTGCGGAAGCGCTCGTCCGGCATGGACGGCGCGGCAACCAGGAAGCGGCCGACCAAAGAGGCGGCGGGAGAGCTGGGCCCGGGCATGATGTGATGATCCTCCAAATCCATGGGGATTGTCCGGTCAAAGGTCAAGACTCGGCGCGTGTGCGAGAGGCCGTCCAATGGACAAACCAGGGCCTCCGGCCTAGGGTCCGCCGGTCGTAAAACCGCCGTTTCGGGCGGCATTTGAAGGAGCGGAAGAATGGCGAAAGTTGGCGACAAGGTGCCGAGCGCCACGTTGCGCACGATGGGGCCGGAAGGACCCAAGGCGATCACCACCGAAGAGATTTTTGCGCCGGGCAAGAAGGTTGTCGCCTTCGCCCTGCCGGGGGCTTTCACCCCCACTTGTTCAGCAAAGCACGTGCCCGGGTTCGTGGCCGAAGCAGCTGCTCTGAAGGCAAAGGGCGTCGACGCCATTGCCTGCATTTCCGTGAACGACGCGTTCGTGATGGGCGCCTGGGGCAAGGACCAGAAGGCCGGCGACTCGGTCATGATGCTGGGCGACGGCAATGCCGAGTTCACCACCGCCATGGGCCTCACCATGGACGGCTCGAAATTCGGCCTCGGCACGCGCAGCCAGCGCTATGCCATGGTCGTGGACAACGGTGTCATCAAGCAGTTGTTCGTCGAAAAGCCCGGCGCCTTCGAGGTGTCTTCGGCCGAATACGTGCTGAAGCATCTCTAGCGCTTCGCCTCCGGCACAGCCAAGATCAGCGGCGGGACGCCAAGTCCCGCCGCTTTCTTTTTGAGGCACCATGACCTCGACAGAACCAACCGTTTTCACCGGCCTCTTTCCGATCAACGGCGCCACGCGGCTCTACGGCACGATCGGCGATCCCATCCGCCAGTTGCGAGTGACCGGGATCATGCCCCAGGTCTTTGCCGCGGTTGGCGCCAACGCCGTCTGGCTGCCGTTCGAGGGGGCGGCCGATTTGCTGCCGGTGATGCTCGAGGCGCTCGCCAAGATGCGCAACCTGGGCGGCTTCACGGTCACCATCCCGCACAAGACCGGCATCCTGCCGCTGCTTGGCCGCACGACACGGCGCGCCGAGGCCTCGGGCAGCGTCAATCTGGTGCGGCGCGAGCCCGACGGCACATTGGCCGGCGATATTGTCGACGGTACCGGCTTCGTCCGCGGGCTTGAGGCGCAGGGCCATCGCGTGCGCGGCGCCAGCGTCTGGCTGGTCGGCCTGGGTGGTGCCGGCGGCGCCATCGCCGCCGCCCTTTGCGAAGCCGGCGTCGGGCGATTGCTGGTCACCGAGATCGACGCCGAGCGGGCCGAAATCGCGATCGATCGCCTGCTGCGCCACTATCCCGACGTGCCGGTGGCGGAAGTGGCGACACCCCCCAAGGGCATCCACGTCGCCATCAACGCCACGCCGCTCGGGCTGCGCCCCGGCGATCCGCTGTCGTTCGACCCAGTCACCCTCGATGCCGCCGCGCTGGTGGCCGATGTCATCATGAGCCCGGTCGAGACGCCGCTGCTGCAACGCGCCCGCGCCCACGGCCGGCGGATCCATCACGGCCGTCACATGCTCGACCACCAGATCCCGCTCTATCTCGAATGGTTCGGCATCGATGCCAAGGGTGTCGACGTCGTGGCGCTGGTGCGCTCTCTCAGCACTTGAGGCGGATTTAGAGCGTCACGCCGCCATTTACGTGGATGGTCTGGCCCGTGATGTAGCTTGCCCCCGGCGAACACAGGAAGGCGATCAGGGCGGCCACTTCCGACGTCTTGCCGTAGCGGCCCATCGGGATCGATTGAGCCACCTTCTCCATGCCGGCACGCGGCACGGCGACATGGGCGCCGGCATCCTTTTCGATGAAGCCCGGGGCCACGCAATTGACCGTCGCCCCCGACGGCGCGAGATCGACCGCCAGCGCCCGGGCCAGCGCCTCGAGGCCGGCCTTGGCGGCGGCCGAGGCCGGGAAAGTCATCAGGCCGCGGGCAAAAGCATGCGCCACGAACGAGGACACGCCGACCATCCGCCCGCCGGCCCCCGCCTTCACCAGCCACGGCTTGGCCGCGGTCGCGAGGTCGAAGAAGGCCGACGTCATGGCCGCGAGGCTGGCGTCCCAGCCGGCGCGGTCGATCTCGCCGATCGCCCGGCGATCGGCGAAGCCTGCATTGCTGACCACGACATCGAGCCGGCCCAGCTTGGCCGTGGCCTCGTCGACGAGACGCCCGGCGGCACCGGACTCGGCGAGGTCGCCTTCGAGCATCAAGGCCTCTGCGCCGGCGCCGCGCACGGCATCGGCGACCTTCTCGAGGCCGGCGCGATTCTTTCGGGCATGCAGAACGATGGCGGTATCCGGCGCGGCAAGTGCCCGGGCCGTCGCCGCACCAATGCCGGACGAAGCGCCGGTGATCAGGATAACTCGCTGGATGGAAGGCATGGACGAATCAGTAAAGTCCCGCACGCCTAGCGGCAAGCCTCGCGCACGGCGGGCGCCAGATAGGCCGCGAACCGGCGCGAGCCCTGGGCCGAAAAATGGCCCTGGTCGACGAAATCGGCGCCGGTGAAGGAATCGGGCGGCACGGCAACATAGGTGTCGCCCAGGGCTCTCGCCGTGCGTTCGAGGATCGCGTTGAAGTGCTGCAGCAACGGCCAGACGTCGCGGTCCCGCACCAGCGGCAGCCAGCCGTACCGGCCATCGCCTTGCAGCCTGTCGCGATTGACCAGTTGCCCGACCCAGATGGTGGCGATGCCGCGCCCGCGGTTGACGGCCGAGATCGACCGGATGTTGCGCTCGTACAGCGCCTCCAGCGCGGGATCGCGGCCGTCGACCGGGTCGTGGCCGTAGGGATCGGCGAAGTAACGCACCGTATCGGCGGTCTCGCTCGCGAAGCGCGCCAGCATCGTCAGCAGCGGCGAGATCGTGACATGCGAACCGCCGATCCGGCGCACTTTCAGCGAGTCGACCTGGCTCGGCAGGTGGAAGTCGGCATAGGCCGGATCGAGCTTGGGGATGTGGGCGTTACGCAGGTCGTTCCAGCCGACATAGTAGATCGCGCAGCGCGGCGGCTTGCCGAACTTGGTCTGGTAGAATGCCGTCTGGATCAGGTGTTCGACCGTCGTGTAGCCCGGCACCCCGTGGTTGACCACGAAGGTGCCGTCCGGACCCAGCGCCTCGGCCAGACGATCGCTCCAGGTATCGCCTTCCGCCGCCCCGATGTCGTAGGTTGTCGAGCCGCCGAAGGTCGCCACGACCGTCCGCCGGTCGAGGGTGCCCGGCGCCGGATCGCTGCCGCGCGTGCCCTCCGACGTATGGCTGATGGCAAGCCCGGTCGGGCTCGTGATCCGCAACGACGGCAGGGGCGTGGCCTGCAGGAGGTCATGCCATTGGAAACGCTCCGGCTCGGCGACGGTCGGCGGCAGCAGCGACGCGCCGCCATGGCCGGCGCGCTGCAGGGCATGCGAGCCCATGCCCCAGACCAGGTCGACCGACGCGAGAACCAGCAGCGCCACCGCGAGCCGCGGCCAGCGGGCGAGCGCGATCACGAGGATCAGGAGCGCCAGGAGATAGAGGAAATAGGCGGCCCGGGGGCCGCCTGCGGTCAGTTCGTCAACGGCGGCCAGCCAGAGGGCCGAGGCGATGACGACAAGTGACAGAAGCACCGCAAGTAGGGCCGGGATCGCCCGCTCGAACCGATAGGGCCGGCGGAGGCCGACGTAGGCGAAGATCGGCTTGAACATGGAGACCGGGAAGAAATGGCGCGCCCGAAGAGATTCGAACTCCTAGCCTTCTGATTCGTAGTCAGATGCTCTATCCAGTTGAGCTACGGGCGCACGGCCGGCTGCCTCCCAAGAGGCGTCCGGCAAGAAGGCGGGCACCCTAATGAAACTGTCCCCGCGTTGCAAGCATCAGAAGGCTTGCACGAGAGGCCAAAAAAGAGTGCACAATATGAGCCAAGTGCCTCTGCTGCCTAAGAA
>JAUXRT010000208.1 GCA_030681635.1 Reyranella sp. | reverse complement strand
CCCTCGTAGACGCAGCTCATGATCGCCTTGGGCGCCGGATAGACGCCGTTGGTCTTGCCCGCGATCATGGCGTTGCCGCCGATGAAGGTCATGACGCCCGGCGGGCTCCACACCTGACCGCCGGGAAAACCTGGCGTCTTGAAACCCTTGCGGTCCCATGGCTGCACGGCGCGGCCGTCGATCGCCTTGGCCCCCTTGCCGCCGAACTCCGGCGTGACCTGTTCGGTCGCCGGCGCCGTCAGCCAGGCCTTGGCCTTGGCGAGAAGTTCACCGGCCGGCACGACTTCGTGGATGAGGCCCAGGCCCTTGGCGGCATCGACCGTCAGTTCCTTGCCTTCGAGCAGGAGGGGTGCTGCGTTCTGGACGCCGATCAGGCGCGGGATGCGCTGCGTGCCGCCACCGCCCGGCAGCAGGCCGATCTTGACCTCGGGCTGGCCGATCTTGGTCCTGGGATTGGCTGCTGCAATTCGATAGTGGCTGGCGAGGCACATCTCGAAACCACCGCCCAGCGCCGTGCCGTTGATCGCGGCCACGACCGGCTTGCCGCCGGTCTCCTGGCTGCGGAACAGCTTCTGCAACTGGCTGAACTGCTCCATCAGCTTCGACGCATCGGACGTGTCGAGGCTCAGGATCATTTCGAGGTCGGCACCGGCGATGAACGAGTCCTTGGCCGAGGTGATGATGATGCCCTTGACCTTGGCATCTTTCATCGCCGTCTCGAGCGCGCCGGCAGAGGCGGTCATGGAAGCTTCGTTCAGCACGTTCATGCTGCGGTTCGGCATGTCCCACGTGATGGTGGCGATGCCGTCGCTGTCGACGTTGTAGTTGATCATTTTTAGACTCGCTCGATGATGGTGGCGGTGCCCATGCCGGCGCCGACGCAGAGCGTGGCGAGGCCGGTCGAGAGGTTGCGCCGCTCCAGCTCGTCGAGCAGCGTGCCCAGGATCATGGCGCCGGTGGCGCCCAGCGGATGGCCCATGGCGATGGCGCCGCCGTTCACGTTGATCTTGTCGGCCGGCATTTTCAGGATCTGCAGGTAGCGCAGCACGACGGCGGCGAAGGCCTCGTTCAGCTCCCAGAGGTCGATGTCCTTCACGCTCATGCCGGCGCGCTTCAGCGCCTTTTCCGACGACGGCGCCGGGCCGGTCAGCATGATCGCCGGCTCCGAGCCGATCGAGGCGAAGGAGCGGATGCGGGCCCGCGCCTTGAGGCCGGCCTTCTCGCCGAACTCCTTGGTGCCGATCAGGATGGCGGCGGCGCCATCGACGATGCCCGACGAATTGCCGGCATGGTGGACATGGTTCATCTTCTCGATCTCGGGATAGCGCTGCAGCGCCACCGCGTCGAAGCCCGGCATCATCTCGCCCTGCATCTTGAAGCTGGGTTCCAGCGCCGCCAGCGTCTGCATGGTCGTCGACGGCCGCATCAGCTCGTCATGGGCCAGCAGCTCGATGCCGTTCTGGTCCTTCACCGGCACGATCGACTTCTTGAAGTAGCCCGCATCCCACGCGGCCTTGGCGCGCTTCTGCGATTCGACGGCATAGCCGTCGACGTCGTCGCGGCTGATGCCGTACTTGGTGGCGATCAGGTCGGCCGAGATGCCCTGGGGCACGAAATACATCGGGATGGCGACCGCCGGATCGGTCGGCCAGGCGCCGCCGTCCGAGCCCATGGCGACGCGCGACATCGATTCGACGCCGCCGCCGATCACGGCCTGCGACTGGCCCGACATGACCTGCGCCGCCGCCATGTTGGTGGCTTCCAAGCCCGAGGCGCAGAAGCGGTTGACCTGAACGCCCGGCACGGTCTCGGCAAAGCCGGCGCGAACCGCGGCGGTGCGGGCGATGTCCGCCCCCTGCTCGCCGATCGGCATGACGCAGCCCAGCACGACGTCGTCGACCAGGTGGGTGTCGAGCTTGTTGCGGTCGCGGATCGCCTGCAGGGCGGTGACGGCCAGGCGCACCGGCGTCACTTCATGCAGGGCGCCATCCTTGCGGCCCTTGCCGCGCGGCGTGCGGACGGCGTCGAAAATGTAGGCGTCGGTCATGGCAGGTCTCCTTATTCGAAAAGCCTAAAGCGTGCGGCCGATCAGCTCTTTCATGATCTCGTTGGTGCCGCCGTAGATCTTCTGCACGCGCGCGTCGGCGTAGAGGCGCGCGATCGGGTATTCCCACATGTAGCCGTAGCCGCCGTGGAACTGCAGGCACTCGTCCACGACCTCGCATTGAAGATCGGTGGTCCAGTACTTGGCCATGGCGGCGGTGGCGACATCGAGCTCGCCCTTCAGGTGACGCGCGATGCAATCGTCGACGAACACACGGGCGACATGGGCCTTGGTCTTGAGTTCCGCAAGCTTGAAGCGGGTGTTCTGGAAATCGATGATCTGCTTGCCGAACGCCTTGCGCTCTTTCACGTAGGCGATGGTGTGGGTGAGCGCCGCCTCGATGGCCGCGACCGCCTGGATGGCGATCACCAGCCGCTCCTGCGGCAGCTGCTGCATCAGCTGCGCGAAGCCCATGCCGGGCCCGCCCAGCAGATTGTCGGCCGGGACGCGCACGTCCTGGAAGAACAGCTCCGACGTGTCCTGCGCCTTCATGCCGATCTTCTCGAGATTGCGGCCGCGCTTGAAGCCCTCGGCCGTGGTCTCGACGGCGATCAGCGAGGTGCCCTTGGCGCCCAGCTTGGCATCGGTCTTGGCGACGACGATGACGAGGTCGGCGAGCTGGCCGTTGGAAATGAAAGTCTTAGAACCGTTGATGACCCAGTGGTTGCCGTCCATCACCGCCGTGGTCTTGACCGACTGCAGGTCCGAACCGGTGCCCGGCTCGGTCATGGCGATGGCCGTCACCAGCTCGCCGGCGCAGGCCTTGGGGATCCACTTCTTCTTCTGCTCCTCGCTGCCGTAGTGGAGCAGATAGGGAACCACGATGTCGTTGTGCAGCGAGAAGGCCGGACCCGACGCCAGTGCGCGGCCCTGCTCTTCAATAAGAATGGCGCTGTAGAGGAAGTCGGCGCCGGCACCGCCATATTCCTCGGGCATGGTGACGCCCAGCAGCCCCTGCTCGCCCGCCTTGCGCCACAGCGCGCGCGGCACGACGCCGTCCTCCTCCCACTTCATGTGAAAGGGCATGACTTCCTTCTCGAAGAACCGCCGGCAGGTGTCGCGGAACATCTCGTGTTCGGGCGTGATATGCGCAGCCAAAGCGGTCACTAGCATCGTCCTCCAACGATCGATGGTCAGTCTTCTTATGGGGCCATTCTTCTTGAGGGGAATGTGGGCCGCCGGCGGTTGGTCCGCCAGCACAGGGTAGGTAGTTTACCTTTACGTAAACGTCAACCTCTCGGCTTGCACATCGCAGGCCTGCTGCAGTCTAGTTCCCAACGTTTCAAACCAATTTCTAGGAAGATTGGCAGTCGCTATGCCTCTTGATCCAAATATCTATTTTTTTGTCGTGGTACCGGGCGACGGACTCAAAGACATCTCATTGATGCAGGGGTTCTCCATGAGTCTGTGTGAGGAATCACACATCATAATGACCGCAACTCTCTTGCCCACAAACGTTCATGACTTGGCGGACTACGCACGAGAATCGCTGATCGCGCGCCGCATGTCCGGAACGTTCCCTGTTCATTGGCACGCTCAGTCGCCGCGGGCGATCCTTTCTTCGCCTCCATCCGCTTTTCCAATCTTTAGCTTAATCATTCTTCCAACGACGGAAGCGCCACAAGACTACAACCAATGGATCAAGTCCTCATCGAGGCATCCAACCCTCGTAGCCAAGTCGGGCGCTGAACTTTCTTACGACGATTTAACTGTCCATGGATTGCAAGCACATCTTCTTAAGGTTTGCGATCGCTGGTCCGACATGTTCGATGACGCGGACCTCCAGGTTGTCCGCGATGCCCTGAACCAATGGAAGCCGTTGCCCAAGAAGAGGCTCAGCTACCAGGTTGGCGGGCACAACAGCGTAAGACCGAATGTCGCCGCCTTAGAAGTCGCAGGGTATGAGGATCTGGTTTACGGCCGCTTCGACAAACAAGCCCAAGGCCTGAAACCTTATGTTGAGCAAATCGTTCTCACCACCAACAGCATCTTCGACGAACGAAAGGCGGTTGGACCCCGAGAAATGAATCGGTTCTACCCTCCGCCACCCGATTTGAATCTTTTTGCGCCAAGCATATACCCTCACTTCTTCTCGTTTCCTGCTCCTGACAAACTTGACCACGAAGAAAAGAGGCGCTTCGAGAATGTTCGCTCTGCCTTCAAACGCCAGTCGGGATACGCATTCGAAGCGACTACAGATTCTCAAGTTAGCGCGTTCGCTGGGAAAGCCTTCGTTGAAAGTGGCGGAAAAGCCAAAGCAACGCCTCATCCATTCTATTTCTTGAGGGCGAAGGAACAACGTCTCGCTACAAACGCGATGGCGGCTTTGGCCGCGTCGGAATTCTCAGCAGTGATCCGACTTCCCAATGAAATAAATCGTTCAGCAGGTGCAATTCGCGCGTTTGCTGAGCACTATCGCAGTCAACAACCCAAAAAACGCAAGCGCCTTGAAGCCTTTCGCAAAGTTCAAGCTCGACTCGCTGCCGGTGTTCCAAGTGACTTCTTGGATTTAATCCGTCAATCAACGACAGGCCTTCGGATTATATCCGACGCACACTTAGAATGGCTAGATCTAGACGGGCTACCTCTTTCAATTCGGAAAGACTGCACTCGCATTCCAGTGACACCCGGAAATCTATTTATCAATCAGATCGCCGCTCAGCCTGCGATCCACCTTACACCCGAATCTTTCAGCAAAATCCTAGTTGTCAGCGCCCTAAAGAGGACCGATCCGATAAATGGCATCTTTGAAACTGCATTTTCTGCATTCGAACCACAATGGCGTGATCAAATACAAATCCAATTCGCAGAAGTCAGAAACAAGAGCGAACTTGTAGACGCGCTCAACAAGTTCGATGGCCCGATGGTTGTGTTTGACGGGCATGGAAGCCACAAGGCAAATGAGCCTGCCGCGCTACATTTGCAGGACGAAGCGGTCGATATTTGGAGTTTAAACGGCCAAATACACCACATTCCACCGATCGTAGTTCTTAGCGCTTGCGACACTCACGCCGCCGACCGCAATCATGCAACTACGGCAAACGGCTTCATGTTGCTCGGGGCGCGGACGGTTCTTTCGTCTGTATTTCCTCTCTATGCGGCGTCGGCGGCAACTTTCGTGGCTCGACTTGTTTTTCGGATTGCCGGCTTTCTTAAGCCCGCAATCAACATCTTCGACCGAAGCTTGCTATGGTCAGAAGTAGTTTCAGGGATGCTTCGGATGCATCTCCTGACAGACTTCTTGAGACAGCTTCTCAGTGACGGCCAAATCACTGATGAAATGTACGAAGAAATCCATTCTCAAGGAAACTTAGCAATTAACGGATCGGCCCCGGATCCATTTGAGTTGGTCATCTCATTGCTCGAAGCGAAAGGTCTAGCCAGGCAGAAGCTCAAACTTGAACTTGCAACCGTGGTCGCTCACTCCAGCGCAATTAGCTACCTCCAAATTGGACGGCCAGAGACCATAGTGATCGACGACGAGACGCGAATCAAAAGGCAGATCGAACTCATGCAAAAATTTATCGCTCGCGACTCAACAGCTATCTAGCCGGGAGCGAAACAGCTTTGAGCCTCTCGCCAAAAGACATCCACCGAAGCGCGGGACAGGTCCATTGTCGCGCCATTTTCTTTTCTACTGATCTACTCGACTACTCCACCGTCGTCGCACTCATCCCCAGCATCGCGCGACGGCGAAGCCACTGGCTCGGCCGATAGCGGTCGTCGCCGGTGATGGCCTGCATCTGGACCAGGATCTCGTGGCATTCCTTGACGCCCATCCAGTCGGCTAACGCGAGAGGTCCGCGCGGGTAGTTGAGACCGAGGGTCATCGCGGTGTCGACGTCGACGGCGGAGGCGATGCCGATCATCGCCATCTCGCAGCCGAGGTTGGCGATCATCGCGCACATGCGCTGGGCGATGAAGCCGGGCGAGTCTTTTATGACCGTGATCTTGGCGCCCGACTTGGCGAGTAGTGCTACGGCGGCATCGCGCACCGCCACATCGGCGCCGGGCGCGGTCATCACCGTGAGGCGCTTGGCGGTGTCACCGGTGAGGTCGACGGCGATGGTGCGCTTGGGGTCGAGGCCGAGCTCGATCGCCGTCGTGGTGCAGTCCTTGCCGATCGGCGCCACCAGGATCGGGCTCTTGCCGTCGTCGGCGCCCAGCAGCTTGGCACCGTCGGCCGCGATCAGGTTCACCAGCTTCTTGTTGTGCGTGTCCATGATGACGACGCTCGAGGCCGGCACGGTGGAGGTCGGATGGTCGGCGCCGGGATCGACTTTTACGCCCTTGGCATCGTAGCTGTACCAGCCGCCGCCGGTCTTGCGGCCAAGCCGTCCGGCCGCATAGAGGCTCTCGTGATAGGGGCTGGGCGTCATGCGCCGGTCGTGGAAGAAGCCCTCGTATATGATCTTGCGCGCCGGGAAGTTCACGTCGATGCCGGTGAGGTCCATCAGCTCGAAGGGGCCCATGCGGAAGCCGCAGCTGTCGCGCATCACGGCGTCGACCTGGCTCGGACTCGCCCTGCCCTCCTGATAGATCCTGAGGCCCTCGGTGCCGATCGCCGTGCCGCCGAGATTGACCAGGAAGCCCGGCGTGT
>JAUXRT010000198.1 GCA_030681635.1 Reyranella sp. | reverse complement strand
GCACCGAGAGCGTCATCACGGTCAGCGGCAAGGTGGTGGCCCGCGACGCCGCCACGGTCAATCCGCGCCTGGCCACCGGCGAGGTCGAACTCGACGCCGCCGACATGGTCGTGCAGTCGATGGCCGAGCCTCTGCCGATTCCGGTCCACATCGAGAACGACACGACGCCGGAGGAGCTGCGGCTAAAGTACCGCTTCCTCGACCTGCGCAAGGACAAGCTGCACAAGAACATCGTGCTGCGCAGCCAGGTCATCTCCTCGCTGCGGCGGCGCATGATCGACCAGGGCTTCATCGAGTTCCAGACGCCGATCCTGACCGCCGACAGCCCCGAGGGCGCGCGGTCCTACGTCGTGCCGAGCCGGCTGCATCCCGGCAAGTTCTACGCGCTGCCGCAGGCGCCGCAGATGTTCAAGCAACTGCTCATGGTGTCGGGCTTCGACCGCTACTTCCAGATCGCGCCCTGTTTCCGCGACGAGGATGCCCGCGCCGACCGCGCGCCGGGCGAGTTCTACCAGCTCGACTTCGAGATGAGCTTCGTCACGCAGGAAGACGTCTTCGCCGCCATCGAGCCGGTGCTGGGCGGCGTGTTCGAGGAGTTCGCAGGCTTCGGCCGCGAGACGCCGCGCAAGGTGACGCCGTTCCCGTTCCCGCGCATTCCCTATGCCGAGGCGCTGCTGACCTACGGCACCGACAAGCCCGACCTGCGCAATCCGCTGCGCATCGTCGACGTGGCCGAGGTCTTTGCCGGCTCCGACTTCAAGGTCTTCGCCGGCATCGTGGCGGCGGGTGGCGTCGTGCGGGCGCTGCGCGCGCCCAAGGCCGCCAGCCAGCCGCGCAGCTTCTTCGACAAGCTCAATTCCTGGGCGCAGGGCGAGGGCAAGCCCGGCCTCGGCTACATCGGCCTCGACGCCGGCGCCGGCAAGGGCCCGATCGCCAAGTTCGTCACCGGCGAGCGTCTCGACAGGCTGAAGGCGCTGACCGGGGCCGAGGACGGCGACGCCGTGTTCTTCATCGCCGACAAGCCGGAGCAGGCCTGGAAATTCGCCGGCCAGGCGCGGACCAAGGTCGCGCAGGAACTGGGCATCATCGCCGAAGATGAGTTCCGCTTCTGCTGGATCGTCGACTTCCCGATGTTCGAGTACGACGAGAAGGCCAAGAAGATCGATTTCAGCCACAACCCGTTCTCGATGCCCCAGGGTGGGCTGGAAGCGCTGGAGACGCAGGATCCGCTCACCATCAATGCCTGGCAGTACGACATCGTCTGCAACGGCATCGAGCTCTGCTCCGGCGCCATCCGCAACCACAAGCCCGAGATCATGTACAAGGCCTTCGGGATTGCAGGGTACGGCAAGGAAGAGGTCGAGGCGCGCTTCGGCGGCATGCTGAATGCCTTCAAGTTCGGCGCCCCGCCGCACGGTGGTGCTGCGCCCGGCGTCGACCGCATCGTCATGCTGTTGGCCGACGAGCCCAACATCCGCGAGGTCATCTGCTTCCCAATGAACCAGCAGGCCGTCGACCTGATGATGGATGCCCCGGCCGAACTGCCGCCCGAAAAGCTGCGCGAACTGCACATCGGCTTGCGGCTGCCGCCCCCCAAGAAGGACTAGGGGTGGTACGGTCTGTGCAAATTGACTGAATCTATAAAAGGAAGTACCTTCAAGAGGTTATAGTCTTTTCATAAAGAAGATTATGAGCTCATTTCGGCTCCCCCTTTCATTTTTGCCACTGGTCGTGGGCTTGGCCCTCCTGACCGGCGCCTGTGGTGCGCCGCTGGCGGTGTCGGCCGTCAGCTACGGCAGCGATGGCGCCATGTTGGCCACGACCGACAAGACGGGGACCGATCATCTTGCCTCGATGGTGTCCAAGAAAGACTGCGCCTTGTGGCGCGTCTTCCGTGGCCGCGAAATCTGCAGGGAGCGGGAAGAGGGCGCCAAGGATCCCTATGCCGTCGACTACACCGAGCCGCAGCGGCAGATCTCCGAGGATGGCACGACATATCTGCCGCCGCTGCGCGCGGCACCCGACGCTCCGGCCATGAGCTGGGATGCGGCGGCCTACAAGACCAACCCGGCGCCGTCGCCCGTCCCGTCCGAGCCGGTGACGGCCGTTGCCGAGGCAACGCCGGCGCAACCTGCCGCGACGGCCCCCGCCGCACCCAAGGCCAAGAAGGCCAAGGTCGCGCGCTCGGCTAAGAAGCCTTCACGAGGTCGGGCGGCGCCTGCCCCTTGAGCAGGAAGGCTTCCAGATTATCGAGCGCCTTGAAGCCCATGGCGTTCCGGGTTTCGACCGTGGCCGAGCCCATATGCGGCAGCAGGAACGCGTTCTCCAGATCGTAGTAGCCCTGGTGGATCTTCGGTTCGCCGTCGAACACGTCGAGGCCCGCTGAGGCGATCCGGCCGCTCTTCAACGCCGCGATCAGCGCCTCGTCGTCGACCACGCCGCCGCGTGCGGTGTTCACCACCACTGCCCCCTTGGGCAGCTTGGCGAGACGCTCGGCATTCACCCATTTGCGGGTGGCCGGCGTCATCGGCGCGTTGATCGACAGGAAGTCGCAGTGGGGCAGCATGTCGTCGGCATTGGCGTGGAAGGTGGCGCCTTTCTCGAGGGCTGGGGCCAGGCGGCTGCGGTTGCTGTAGTGGATCTGCATGCGGAAGGCCCGCGCCCGGTCGGCCACGGCCTGGCCGATGCGGCCCATGCCGAGGATGCCGAGCCGCTTGCCCGTGACATGCACGCCCGTCAGCTGGGTCGGGGTCCAGCCCACCCAATTGTGGGTGCGCAGCATGGTCGTGCCCTCGTGGGCACGCCGTGCGGCACCCAGCAGGCAGAGCAGCGTGATGTCGGCCGTGGCGTCGGTCAGCACATCGGGCGTATTGCTGACGGCGATGTTGCGCTTGGTCGCGGCCGCCACGTCGACATGCTCGTAGCCCACCGAGAAGGTCGAGATGATCCGGACCGAGGCGGGGAGCGCCGCGATGGTCGCGGCAGTGAGGGCATCGCCTGCCGCGCACATGATGCCGTCGCAGCCGGCCGATGCCTTGACCAGCGCGGGGCCGTCATAAAGCCGGTCCTCGGGATTGAGAACCGCGTCAAAACTGGCCGCCAGCCGGGTTTCGACGTCGGGCGGGAAGTGGCGGGTGGCCAGTACCCTGGGTTTGCGATTGGTCATGGTCGCTATCCTCCCTGTGCAGCCCTGCCGCAGGCGATCATTCTGGTATTCCGCGCGCATGGATATTACGCTTGGGCGCCCGGCTACAAGGCCTAGCCCCCAGCCATTGTCCGTTGACCACGTATAGTTTTCGCCGTCCTCGCGTCCAAACAGCGGTCCACTGTGCCGCCGGCGGCGCAATGCTGTTGCTGGGCCTGTGGATAAGGGGCGCGGACGCCCAGCAGCCGGAAGTCGTGCTGGCGCCGCATCGCGCCACCTACGACATGAAGCTTTCCGTGGCCCGGCCCAACAGCGGCATCGTCGAGGTGAACGGCCGCATGGTTCTGGAGACCGTCGATTCGTGCGAGGGCTGGGAGGTCAAGCAGCGGATCAAGCTCAAGTTCCTGCGCAACGACAGTGAGGAGTTCAGCACCGATTCGAGCTTTACCAGCTATGAGACCAAGGACGGGCTGGGGCTGCGCTTCAGCGTCCGCAACATCCAGG
>JAUXRT010000197.1 GCA_030681635.1 Reyranella sp. | reverse complement strand
TGGGTGGTGTAGCCGGCGTCGCCCAGCAGCATCGGCAGGGTGATCTCGCCCTGCAGTCCGCCGGGCTCGCCGTACATCGGCGGACGATGGAGGCCGTGGCGGTTGGGCACCCGGCCGGTGGCCATTGTGGCGCGCGACGGCGAGCACGAGGGCTCGGAATAGCAGGAGGTGAGCTGCAGGCCGTGGCGGGCCAGCTTGTCGAAGTTGGGCGTGGGGGCGCCCACGGCGACGCCGCCGCCGTAGCAGCCGAAGTCGCCCCAGCCGACATCGTCCATCAGAAAGATCAGGATGTTGGGCCGCTTCTTGCGTCCCTTCATTTTTCGCGCCGCGATCTCGACGTCGGCCTGATGCACGAAACCGGGTTCGAGGTGGTCGGCCTTGCGCACGGTCGGCGAGGCGATGGGATCGAATGTCGGCATGGCTTTCCTCCAGCTCTGTTGCCTCTCCTATAATTGGTTCAGCGCTCGGCGTCGCTGGCGATGGCGCGCGCGAGCGCCGAGAGGAGGGGGCCGAAACGGACCCCGGCATCAGTGTCGCTCATCGCCGAGCGCGTGAAGCGCATCGACACGCAGCCCAGCACGCGGCCCTGACTGAGAACCGGCACCGCGATGCCCTGCAGCATAGCTGGCCGCACCACGACGGCGAAGGCGTGGCCGTCACGGCGGATCTGCGCCAGCTCGGCGGCGAGGCCGGCATCGTTGCGCACGCCGAGATCGCGCAGGATCGCGCGCCGCTCCTCGTCGGAACAGAAAGCGAGCCAGGCGCGGCCGACGGCGCCGGAGAGGATGGGGCTGTGACGGCGCAGCCCCAGACGCTCGAAGGCCATCGGGCTCTCCGCCGCCGTCGAGTAGCGGATGACGAGGGCGCGATGGCTCATCGCGGCGAGATAGAGCGGCCAGCCGTGCTTGCGGGTGAAGCGCTGCATGTGCGGCGCCGCGGCGTCGACGAAGCGGTCGATGAAGCGGATGCCCTGGGCGAGGCCCAGGACACGATCGGTCAGGCGGTAGCCGTCATGGCGCGATACCTGGGTCGCATAGCCCAGCTCCATCAGCGTCTTGAGCAGGCGCGCGACGGTGGGGCGCGGCAGTCCGGTTTCGTCGGCCAGGGCAGCGATGGTGCCCTGCGGGCGCCGGCTCAGCGCCTCGAGGATCGCGAAGCTGCGGCGCACGGGCTCGATGGCGGACATGGCTGATCATATTCCGTAATACGGATTATGTCGACTTAGGCCCGGCACACCGGCGCAAAAGCGCCTATCTTTTCGTCAAAGAAGAATTGACGAGGAAACATGTTCGGAAGGCGACAGTTCGGAGTGGCGATCGGTGCGGCGGTCCTCGCGACACCGGCAATCGTGCGGGCGCAGAAGTTTCCGGCCGGCCGCGTGACGCTCGTCGTGCCGTTTCCGGCCGGCGCCGCCACCGACATCAGCGCCCGTGTCTATGCCGAGCGGCTGTCGGCGCTGTGGGGCCAGCCCGTCGTGATCGACAACAAGGGCGGCGGCAACGGCATTCCTGCGGCGGAATACGTGGCGCGCGCCAAGCCCGACGGGCTCACGATCTTCGCCACCTCGGCGATGACCCAGGCGGTCAATCCCGCGATCTACGACAAGCTGCCCTATGATCCGATCGAAAGCTTCGAGCCGATCACGCGCATGGGCGTCTCGCCCTTTGTGCTGCTGGTCGACGCCAAGAGCCCGCTCAAGAGCGCGGCCGACCTCACGGCAAAGCTCAAAGCCGAGCCGACCAAGCACAATTTCGGCGCGGGCTCGCTGCCGGCACGCGTGGCGTCGGAACTCTACAAGATGGCCGCCGGCGCCGAGGCGGTCTATGTCGGCTACAAGAGCAACCCGCAGGCCATCCCCGATGTGCAGAGCGGGCTGCTCACCTTCATGATGATCGACACGACCAACGCCAAGATCGCCATCGATCGCGGTGCGCTGAAGGGACTGCTGCTCACCGATGCCGAACGCTGGCCGGCGTTGCCCGACCTGCCGACGGCAGCCGAGGCGGGCCTGCCCGACTTGGCCCTCACGACCTGGACCGGCTTCTATGCCCCGAAGGGCACGCCGCCCGAGGTGGTGCAAAAGATCAATGCCGACATCCACGCCGTCGCCGCCACGCCCGAGGTGCTGGCCCGGCTCGACGCGCTGGGCGGCGCGCCGAAGCTCATGAGTGTCGAAGCCTTCGCCGCCTTCGGCCGGTCCGAGAAGGATCGCTGGGGCGAGATCATCCGTCGTGCCAACATAAGAGTGGAATAGGAGAGAGCCATGCAGGGATCCCTGAGCGCCAATGCGGGGCCGCGCTATCGCCACAGCGCCGACGAAAGTGCGCCGTACGAGACCATCACCATCGACAAGCTGACGCCGATCATCGGCGCGGAGATCGGCGGCGTCGATCTCAGCAAGCCCCTCAGCAACCGCCAGCAGGACGAGATCCATCGGGCGCTGGCGGAAAACCTCGTGATCTTCTTCCGCGATCAGCACATCAGCCAGGACCAGCATATGGCGTTCGGCCGCCTGTTCGGCGACCTGCACACCCATCCCGCCGCGCCGAGCGAGCCGGGCAAGCCCGAGCTGATGATCATCCACGCCGACAAGGATTCCCCGCGCGCCAACGGCGAGGGCTGGCACACCGACGTGAGCTGCGACCTCGAGCCGCCGATGGGCAGCATCCTCTACATCAAGAAGTGCCCGCCCAAGGGCGGCGACACGCTGTTCGCCAGCATGTATGCGGCCTACGAGACGCTGTCGGACCGCATGAAGACCTATCTCGATGGCCTGACCGCAGTCCACGACGGCGAGTCGGTCTACCGTGGCCTCTACAAGAACTCCAACGTCGCCGCCAAGGAGCAGTACCCGCGCGCGATCCATCCCGTGGTGCGCACGCATCCGGTGACCGGCAAGAAGGGCCTCTACGTCAATCGCGGCTTCACCCGCGCGTTGGTCGGACTGCCGCGCGACGAGAGCGATGCGATCCTGCGCTATCTCTACGAGCACATGGAGAACCCGCTGTTCCAGTGCCGTTTCGGCTGGAAGGAAAACTCGATCGCCTTCTGGGACAATCGTTGTGCCCAGCATCGCGCGATGTGGGACTACTGGCCGCACACGCGCAGCGGCAACCGGGTCACGGTGGCGGGCGACAAGCCTTACTGATACTTCTGGCGGCGTGCTGGTCATCTTTGATTGCGACGGTGTGCTGGTCGACAGCGAGCCGCTCGCCAACACCTGCTTCGCCCGCGCGCTCCAGCGCGAGGGCCTCGACTGGAGCGTCGAGGAGACGATGCGGCGCCTGATGGGCCGCTCGATGAAATCCTGTGTCGAGATCGTCGAGGGCATCCTGGGCCGCCGGCTGCCGGACGACTTCGTCGACCGCCTGCAGGCCGACACGATGCGGGCCTTTCACGACGCGCCGCTGAAGCCGGAGGCGGGTGTTGCTGAGGCGATCCATGCCATCGAGGCGGCGGGTGCCGCGACCTGCGTCGCGAGCTCGGGCGGCCTCGACAAGATGCGGGTGACCCTGGGCATCACCGGCCTGTGGTCGCGGTTCGAGGGTCGCATCTTCAGCGCATCGGAAGTGCCGCGGGGGAAGCCATTCCCCGACCTCTTCCTGCACGCGGCGCTGCGCATGAATGAGCAGCCCTTCGCCTGCACGGTGATCGAGGATTCGCTGCCGGGCCTCCAGGCGGCGCGCGCCGCCGGCATGCGGGCGCTGGCCTACGTCGGGGCGCCCTATGCCGATCGTGAGGTGCTGGCTGGCGCGAGCCGGGAATGGTTCGACGACATGAGGAAGCTGCCGGCCCTGGTGGCGCGATGACCGGTTCGTGGTCGATGGGTCCGGGCCGTGCCGAACGTGTCGTCGTGGTCGGGGCAGGGATGGCAGGCGTGGTGGCGGCGCGGCTGCTGCAGGATTCGGGTTTTGCCGTCACCGTCCTCGAGGCTCGGACCCGCAGCGGTGGCCGGGTGTGGACCGACGACCGCCTGGGCGCGCCGCTCGATCTCGGCGGCTCGTGGATCCACGGCGTCGACGGCAATCCACTGACACTGTGGTGCGAGAAGCTTGGCATCGACCTCGTCGAGTCGCAGGGCGAGCGCCTGCTGATCGACAAGCGGGCGACGGCGCCGACGCGCGAGGGCCAGCGCCGCCGCGCCATCCTGGGACGCGCCGCCTTCAAGATCGCCATCGAATGGGCAAGCTGGAAGAGCAAGGCGATGGCCCGAAGCTGGGGACCACGTTCGATCTCGGTGAAGCAGGCGGTCGAGCCGTTGCTGCACGCGCGATGGCTGCCGGAGATCGACAGGCTCGTCGTGGCGACTTTCGTCGAGATGAGCGAAGGCGTGCAGAGCGCACCTTGGGACGCGGTGTCGGCTGAGGAATGGTTCCCGACGGAAGGGCTCGACCGCAACGCCCAGCCCAGGGGCGGCTTCCGGCCGCTGCTCGAGGACGCCACGCGGGGGCTCGACATCCGCCATGGCGCCGCCGTCGAACGGATCGATTGGAATGGCAGCGGCGTGACGGCAATCTTGCAAGGCGGTGAGAAGATCGTGGCGGAGCGCGCGATCATTGCGGTGCCCATCGGCCTGTTGCGCGCCGGCCTGCCCGCGCTCGATCCGCTGCCGCCTGAGCCTCAGCGGCTGGCGCTCGGCCGGCTGGGCTATGGCGCCGGCATCCTGGGCAAGATCTACCTGCGCTTTCCGCGGCGCTTCTGGCCGGAGCAGCCGAAATGGTTCGGCCGCCTGCCGGACGCGCCGGACCGGCGCGGCACCTTCAACACCTGGGTGAGCCACGAGGCGGAGACCGGCCTTCCCATCCTGCTGAGCTTCAGCAATGGCCGCACCGCCATCCACCTCGACCGGGAGGGGAGCGACGAGGAGGCCAAGTCGCTCGCGATGGCGTCGCTGCGCGACATGTTCGGCAACAACATTCCCGAACCAGAGGCGATGGTCTATCCGCGCTGGCTGAGCGATCCGTGGTCACGGGGTGGCTACTCCTATCCCGGTGTCGGCAGCGATCCCGACGATGGTCGCGCCTACGCCCGCCCGCTGGGACGTCGCATCTTCTTTGCGGGCGAGGCGACCGAGCCGGTCGAATACGGCACGGTCCACGCCGCCTTGTGGTCGGGCGAGCAGGCGGCCGAGGCGATCTTCCGGGCCGCGACCGGCACCGGGCCCACGCGTGAGGCGCGGCCGTGGGCCAGTGCGCGCACTGGCGCGGGCCGGCACAATGACTAAATAGATGTTAAGACGTGGCCGCTGTGGCTGTTGGAGTGAAGAATGACACTCGCCGGAGTTCTGTTCGTTCTGGTGATCCTCTCGGGCCTCGCGACCCTCGGCATGCTGTTCGCGGGCCTGATCAGCATGAGTCGCAACGTCGAGAGCACGGTCGAAGGCGGCCGGCGCAGCAACCGCCTGATGTGGTGGCGCGTGCGCCTCCAGTTCCTGACGATCGTCCTTATTCTCTTGTGGTACCTCGCGAGCCGGAGCTGATCGGATGGCCGTCAATCTCGATCGCATCTACACGCGCGGCGGCGACGCCGGAAAGACCTCGCTCGGCCGCGGCACGCGCGTCGACAAGCACGATATCCGAGTCGAAGCCTATGGAACGGTCGACGAGACCAACTCCATCGTCGGCCTTGTCCGCAGCGCCATCGCCAACACCATCCTGGGTGACCCCAGGCTTCCTGAAGCCGACGCCATGCTGGGCCGCATCCAGAACGACCTGTTCGATCTCGGCGCCGACCTCTGCACGCCCGAGGGCGAGAGCAAGCGTGGCGAAGGCGCCTTGCGCATCGTGGCGAGCCAGGTCGAGCGCCTTGAAAAAGAAATCGACGCGATGAATGCCGAACTCGCGCCACTCACGTCTTTCATCCTGCCCGGCGGCAGCGAAGTCGCAGCCCGGCTGCATTTGGCCCGCACGGTCTCGCGCCGCGCCGAGCGTTGCATGACCCGGCTCGCGGCCGAGCAGGCGATCAATCCGGAGGCGATCAAGTACATCAACCGCCTCTCCGACCATCTCTTCGTTCTTGGGCGGCGGCTCAACGACAACGGCGCCACGGATGTGTTGTGGGTGCCGGGAAGCGGCCGCTAGGCGGCCTCAAGCTGTTGAAAGAACAAAGAAAAAGCTTCCACCCTGCGATTTTGTGCAGCGCGACATAGTCTTGACATGATCGGCTGACGCCTCGTACACGAAAACCCCTTCGCCGGGCAGGAGGTCCGGCCGCAACTCACCAATAGGCGCAACGCGATGAAAGTGCTGGTCGCGGTCAAGCGGGTCATCGACTACAACGTCAAGATCCGCGTAAAGGCCGACAACACGGGTGTCGAGACGGCGAACGTCAAGATGTCCATGAACCCCTTCGATGAGATCGCCGTGGAAGAGGCGCTCCGCATGAAGGAGAAGGGTCTCGCGACCGAGGTCATCGCCTTTTCCGCCGGACCGGCCCAGTGCCAGGAGACGATCCGCACCGCGCTCGCCATGGGCGCCGACCGCGGCATCCTCGTCCAGACCGACGCCGAGCTTCAGCCGCTGGCCGTTGCCAAGCTGTTGAAGGCGGTGGTCGACAAGGAACAGCCCGGCCTGGTGATCGTCGGCAAGCAGGCGATCGACGATGACTCCAACCAGACCGGCCAGATGTTGGCCGCGTTGCTCGGCTGGTCGCAGGGTACTTTCGCCAACAAGCTGCACGTCGCCGACGGCTCGGCCGAGGTCAAGCGCGAGGTCGACGGCGGCCTCGAGAACATCAAGATCAAGCTGCCGGCGGTGATCACCACCGACCTGCGCCTCAACGAGCCGCGCTACGCCTCGCTGCCGAACATCATGAAGGCCAAGAAGAAGCCGATCGAAGTGCTGGCGCCTGACGCGCTCGGTGTCGACGTGGCGCCGCGCATCAAGACGCTGAAGGTCGAGGAGCCGCCCAAGCGCAAGGCTGGCATCAAGGTGAAGACGGTCGCCGAACTGGTCGACAAGCTGCGCAACGAAGCGGGAGTGATCTGATCATGGCCATCCTCGTTGTCGCCGCGCATGACGGCAAGACCGTCCGCGCCAATGTTTCCAACGCCGTCGTCGCCGCTTCCCAGATGGGTTCGGACGTGCACGTGCTGGTGGCTGGCAGCAATGCCGGCGAAGCCGCCAAGTCGGCCGCCGCCATCGCCGGCGTCGCCAAGGTGCTGCAGGCCGAAGACGCGGCCTACGCCAACTGGCTGGCCGAGGACATCGCGCCGCTGGTGGTCAAGCTGGCGCCGAACTACAGCCACATCGTGATGGCAGCCGATTCCGTGGGCAAGAACATCGCCCCGCGCGTCGCAGCGCTGCTCGACGTGGCGCAGATCTCCGAGGCCATCCAGGTCGTCTCGCCCGATACCTTCGTGCGGCCGATCTATGCCGGCAACGCCATGGCGACCGTGCAGTCGGGCGACAAGATCAAGGTCGTGACGATCCGTCCGACCAACTTCAAGGCCGGAGCCGGCGGCGGCACGGCCGCGGTCGAGCAGATCGGCGGCGCCGGTGCGGCCGGCCTGTCATCGTTTGTCGGCGCCGAGCTCTCCAAGAGCGAGCGGCCCGAACTGACCAGCGCCAAGATCGTCGTCTCGGGCGGCCGTGGCTTGGCAAGTGGCGAGAACTTCAAGATGCTCGAGGCCTTGGCCGACAAGCTGGGTGCCGGCCTCGGCGCCAGCCGCGCGGCGGTGGACGCGGGCTACGTGCCGAACGATTATCAGGTCGGGCAGACCGGCAAGGTGGTCGCCCCCGATCTCTACATTGCCATCGGCATCTCCGGCGCGATCCAGCATCTCGCCGGGATGAAGGACAGCAAGACGATCGTGGCGATCAACAAGGACGAGGAAGCACCGATCTTCCAGGTCGCCGACTACGGCATCGTCGGAGATCTGTTCCAGATCGTTCCGGAGCTGACCGCGGCGGTCGAGAAGAAATAGTGCAGCCCCAGGGGTACCCATCATGATCAAGCGCATCGGCGTCATCGGCGCCGGCCAGATGGGCGGCGGTATCGCCCATGTCTGCGCGCTCAAGGGGTTCGACATTCGCCTCGTGGACGTCGACCAGGCGCATCTCGACAAGGGCATCGACGCGATCGGCCGGAACATGGATCGGCAGATCGGTCGTGGCATGATCCGGCCCGAGGATAAGGACGCCGCGCTGAAGCGCATCACCACGGCGCTCGACTACAAGCCGTTCGCCGATTGCGACCTGATCGTCGAGGCGGCGACCGAGAACGAGGCGGTGAAGCGCGAGATCTTCAAGAAGGTCTGCGTCGACCTGCCGGCCAACGTCCTGCTCGCCACCAACACCTCGTCGATTTCGGTGACGCGCCTCGCGGCGGTGACCGACCGGCCCGGCAAGTTCATGGGCATGCATTTCATGAACCCGGTTCCGCTGATGGGACTGGTCGAGCTCATCCGTGGCATCGCGACGGAAGAAGAGACCTTCCGCACGGTGCGCGAGGTCGTGGTCAAGCTCGACAAGAAGCCGGTCAACGCCGAGGATTTCCCCGCCTTCATCGTGAACCGCATCCTGCTGCCGATGATCAACGAGGCGGTCTACGCCCTCTATGAGGGCGTCGGCAACGTCGAGGCGATCGACACCGGCATGAAGCTCGGCGCCAACCATCCGATGGGCCCGCTCGAACTCGCCGACTTCATCGGCCTCGATACCTGCCTGTCGGTCATGCAGGTCCTGCACGAGGGCTTGGCCGATTCGAAGTACCGTCCGTGCCCGCTGCTGGTGAAGTATGTCGAGGCCGGCTGGATCGGGAAGAAAGTGAAGCGCGGCTTCTACGATTACTCCGGCGAGCGTCCCGTCCCGACGCGATTGGGGCCGACGCGATAGGT
>JAUXRT010000185.1 GCA_030681635.1 Reyranella sp. | reverse complement strand
TCTGGCACGTCGAGCACAAGCGGTGGATGGACTGGAAAGAGATCACGCCAATTCCAGACGGCGCGCACGACATCCGCCAGATCTGGAACGTCAACTGCTTCAACTGCCACGCCACCAACATCGTGCAGGGCTACGACGTCGCCGCGAAACGCTACAACTCGTCGTGGACCGAGATGGGGATTGGCTGTGAGGCGTGCCACGGGCCCGGCCGCGAACACAACACGCTGATGGAGGCGTGGGAGAAGAACCCGGCGCTGAAACCGGCCTATGACAACAGCGACCAGAACCGGCAGTTGAGCGACACGCTGAAGATTCTCTCGACGCGCAGTTCTGATCCCAAACGGACCTTCGATACGTGCGCGTATTGCCACGGCAACAAGAACAACGTGTTCGTGGGCTTCCAGGCCGGCGACAATTACACCGACTTCGCCATGCCGTTCCTGATCAGCGAGCCGATTCCGGCCAACGATCACCAGGGCGAGTTCTGGCCCGACGGCCGCCCCAACCGGTTCAACCGGCCGCAGGCGCTGACCATGAGCGGATGCTTCGAGGCGGGAGCCATTTCGTGCGCGAGCTGCCACCTGTCGCACGGGTCGAAATACGAAGCCTCGCTCAAGGTTGACATCCACGACGGGCGCAAGGGGGATGAGCTGTGCACGCAGTGCCATTCTGATCCGCGCCGGGAGACGGGAGTCGGGAGTCGGGAGTCCAAGACAGGCCCAAGCCTCAAGTCCCAGGCCCCAAGCCCAGTACCCGCGTCATTCATCGGCGCCGGTTTGCAGCAGCACACGTTCCATGCGCCGCAGTCGGAGGGCAGCCGTTGCATCAACTGCCACATGAGCGACGTCAACTGGCGGTTGCTGATCCGGAAGCGCGACCACACGTTCCAGGCGCCCGTGCCCGAGAACACCGCGCGGTTTGGCATTCCCAATGCCTGCACCACCTGTCACGACGACCGCTCGCCCGAGTGGGCGGCGCGGCAGATGGACGAGTGGTGGGGTGACGCCGAGCGTCGCGGCCAGTCGGTGACGCTGGCCGACACCATGTACCGGGCCGGCTCAGGCGATGCCTCGACCTTGCCGGGGTTGGCACGGCTGGCGGTGGATCGCTCTCAGGGGTTGCTGGTGCGCGCGAGCGCGGCGGAGTACATCGCGCGGTTGGTGTCAGAGGGGCAATCGGATTCGCAACGGACCGGCTCCATGC
>JAUXRT010000179.1 GCA_030681635.1 Reyranella sp. | reverse complement strand
GTCGAGGAGATCTTCGAGATCGTGAAGAATCTCAACGAGAAGGAAAAGGTCTCCATTCTGCTGGCCGAGCAGAACACCAATGTGGCGCTGCGTTATGCCCACTACGGCTACATCCTCGAGAACGGCCGGGTGGTGCTCGACGGCAATGCCGCCGCGCTCCGTGAAAACGAGGACGTGAAGGAATTCTACCTCGGCATCGCCGGCGAGGGCCGCCGCTCGTTCCGTGACGTAAAGCACTACCGCCGGCGCAAGCGCTGGCTCTAGCGGCCCTCTATTTACGAATGAGCGTCGTCCATGCCGCGAAGGCAAGCGGCGGCAGGGCGATCAGGTCGACGACCGCGATGGTGTGGAGCGCCCCCGCGGGACTGCCGTAGAGCGCATAGAATCCCAGGAAGCCCACGACATTGATCGCCGCCGCCAGCAGGGCCGCGGGCCGCACCGGCGCGGCCCAGCTCGCCCACAGGCAGAGGATGCCGACCAGCGCCAGCAACAGCGCGCGATGGCGCAACAACACCAGCAATGTCGAGTCGCCAGGAGCGACGCCGTAGAGGCGGGCGAGCGTCTCGGGCACGAAAACCGGCGCGATCGGCATCAGGTGAATGGCGCCGATGACGGCGAAAGCGAGCGTGGTCCACATGCCGGCAGCTTCCCCGCCGGCCGGCGGTTCCGGCAATTACCCCGGAGGTAAGGGTGCCTAGGCCGCCGCCGCCCTCTTCGGAATCGGCGGTGCGAAGCGGAAGGCGGCCCCCAGCCGGTTCCAGGCGTTGATGGTGGCGATTGATGTGCTCAGGAACACGATCTCGCTTTCGCTAAAATGCTTGCGGACGGAATCGTAGGCCGCGTCCGAGACGCTGTGGCCGGCCAGATGCGTCAGCGCCTCGGCCCAGGCGAGGGCGGCGCATTCGCGTTCCGAAAAAATGCCGGCCTCATGCCAGGTCGCCACCAGGTCGAGCTTCTCCTGGGCGATGCCGAGTTTGCGCGAAACGTTGAGATGGATCTGTAGGCAGAAGGCGCAGTTGTTGATCTGCGAGACGCGGAGCTTGACCAGCTCCACGATCTCCTTGTCGAGGCCCGACTCGTCGGCCGTCTTGCCCAGGGTGAGCAGGGCGGCCTGGGCGGCGGGCGCGGTCTTCTGGAACGTATCGTAGGGGATGCGGACGTGAGACATGACGACTCCATGATATTCGTACTCTGATATTATGGACCTCTTTCCGTTGCAAGAGGGCGGGCGCGGTTCTACGCTCGGGAAAAGACCCGAGGAAATCATGTCCAAGCACTACGACACGCTGGAAACCCGCTCCCAGGCCGTACGCGAAAAAGCATTGATGCAGGCGCTGCCGCAGCAGATCGCCCATGCCAAGGCCAATGCGCCGTTCTTCGCCACCTGGCTGAAGGACGTCGATCCGGCGGCAATCACCTCGCGCGCGGCGCTCGCCGCGCTGCCGGTGCTGCGCAAGTCGGTGCTGGGCGAGGTGCAGAAGAAGAACCCGCCGATGGGCGGTCTCATCACCGTGCCGATGAGCCGGGTGCGCCACATCTTCATGTCGCCCGGCCCGATCTTCGAAATCGACACCGACGAGCCCGACTATTTCCGCGGCGCCCGCGCCATGCATGCTGCGGGCTTCCGGCCCGGCGACATCGTCTACAATACCTTCTCCTATCACCTGACCCCTGCCGGCCTGATGATGGAGCATGCGTTGCGCGCGCTGGGCTGTGCCGTGGTGCCGGGCGGTGTCGGCAACACTGAGCTGCAGCTCGATGCCATCGCCGCCATCAGGCCCTCGGGCTATGTCGGCACGCCGTCGTTCCTGAAAATCCTGATCGAGAAGGCGGCCGAACTGGGCAAGGATATCTCCTCGCTAAAACACGCCTTCGTCGGCGCCGAGGCGTTGCCGCCCAGCCTGCGCCAGATGTTCATCGATAAAGGCATGACCTGCCTGCAGAGCTATGGCACCGCCGATCTCGGCACCATCGCCTACGAGTCCGAATCCATCCAGGGCATGACCGTCGACGAAGGCGTGATCGTCGAGATCGTGCGTCCCGGCACCGGCGATCCGGTGCCCGAGGGCGATGTCGGCGAAGTGGTCGTCACCACCTTCAATCGTGCCTATCCGCTGATCCGTTTCGGCACCGGCGACATGTCGGCGGTGCTGGCGGGGCCGAGCCCCTGCGGACGCACCAACATGCGCATAAAAGGATGGATGGGCCGCGCCGACCAGCGCACCAAGGTGCGCGGCATGTTCGTCGATCCCGAACAGATCGCCGAGATCGCCAGGAAGCATCCCGGCCTCGGCCGGCTCAGGCTGGTGATCGATTGGGTGAATCAGGCCGACATCATGACCCTCAAGGTCGAGGCGGCGCAGCCGACGCCCGACCTCGAGAAGGCGATGGAAGGCACGGTCCGCACAATCTGCAAGGTCGGCGGCAGGATCGAGTTCGCCGCGCCCGGCAGCCTGCCCAACGACGGCAAGGTGATCGACGACGTCCGCAAGTACACGTGAGGGTGCGATAGAACTGGGGCCGGGCCACAGGCCCGCCCGGTTCTCGATTAGCCACGGCTCGCCATGGAGCTTGCCGGCACGGGCGTGACGGTGGTGGAGACCGAGGCGACGTCGGGAGCCTCAGGGGCGGCCATGCGAGTCGATGATTGTAGAGTTTCGATAGATATGCAATTGTACTGACGACCTATATTGCACTTCCCGGTTGCGATTTGGCTGATCTGGAGAGAGGTCACATGGGAAATGTAGCCGAAGTATTTAGGTGGACCGTTATTGGTCCTGGCGAAACGGTCGGCCTCTTTATTCATCCCTACGACAGGAAGGAGTTCGTGGCGTTCTCCATCAACGTCGCTCTGCGCTCGAACCAGCCTTCAGGCGCGTATACCGACATCGCCGCCCAGCAGACGGATGGTCCAACCCATGACTTCATCGATGGTCAAGCTCGCACCGTATGGGTGCAAAACAAGACCGTTGGTCCTCAACCCTACATAACAGTCGGGGTCATGCGATTCAGACAAAGCAGCTAGGGGTACGGGCAATGGCCGATGTCGAGGCACTCATCTGGCATGATGCGCAAGGGAAGATAGTGGCCGTAGGTCACGCTATCGCAGGGGCCGCGGAATCCATCCAGCCCTTGGCGCAACCCCATCGCAAGATCGTCAAACTCCTTCTTCCGGAAGAGCATTTGGATTCGCTGCACCTTACCCACTCGGTTGACGTGGAACGAGGAACGCTGCGCGCGCGAAAGGAATCCGAAGGCTCCCCGGCATCCGGGCAAGCTTCCTGAATTGCACCGGGGTCGCCCCGCTCAGTTCACGTCGAGCTTCAGCCCTTCCTTGTCGATCACACTCTTCCACAGCGCGATCTGGGCATTCACGAAGCCGTCGAACTGCGCGGGCGTGCCGTAGGCGGGGAAGCCCGCCATGGTCTTGAAGCGCTCCTTGGTGGCCGCGTCATCCAGCCAGGCCTTCATCTGGGCGTTGAACGAATCGACGATCGGCTTGGGCGTGTTGGCCGGCAGGAAGACGCCGAACCAGGTCGAGACGTCGAACGGCTTCAGCTCGGGCATGGTCTCGCAGATCGGCACCAGGTCGGGCGTCAACGGGTTGCGCTCCTTGGAAGTGAGGCCCAGCGCCCGCAGCTTGCCCGCCCGCACGAACTCGATCGAGGTCGTGAGGTTGTCGAAGAAGAACTGGGTGACGCCGGCGGTCAGGTCCTGCAGCGCCGGGGCGGCGCCGCGATAGGGGATGTGCTCGGCCTTGGTGCCGGTGAGCTGGAGGAACCAGGCGGCCGACAGGTGCGGCGACTGGCCGGTTCCG
>JAUXRT010000174.1 GCA_030681635.1 Reyranella sp. | reverse complement strand
GGTCCAGTCCAACTCCGATGCGCCGCTGGCCTACGGCCTCTATGTCCTGATGCAGACTCCCGCCGGACGCGGCGCCGGCGCGGCGCTGGGCGTCATCGCCGTGATCATCGTGGCGATCTGCATGGGCCTGGCACAACTTGCCGCCGACCGCTCGCAACGCGCCCGGGGGCTCGATATATGACGGGCATGACCATGTCGAAACCAGCACGGGCCGTGGGCATCGAGATCGCCGACGTCAACCTCTCCTACGGCTCGACGCACGTGCTGAAGAATGTCGACCTCACGATCCATCCTGGCGAATTCTTCGCCTTCCTCGGCCCCTCGGGCTGCGGCAAGACCACCCTGCTGCGGCTGATCGCGGGCTTCGCCCAGGCCCAGACCGGCCGGGTGCTGCTCGACGGCCAGGACGTGGCGCCGCTGCCGCCGTGGAAGCGCGACGTCGGCATGGTGTTCCAGAGCTACGCGCTGTGGCCGCACATGACGGTGGCCAGGAACGTCGCCTTCGGCCTCGAGGAGCGACGCCTGCCGCGCGTGGAAATCGACCGCCGTGTGGCCGAGGCGCTCGACCTGGTCGGCCTCACGGCCTTTGCCGGCCGCCGGCCGGCACAACTTTCCGGCGGCCAGCAGCAGCGTGTCGCCGTCGCCCGCACCATCGCCATCGAGCCCAAGGTGCTGCTGCTCGACGAGCCGCTGTCGAACCTCGATGCCAAGATGCGGGTGAGCGTGCGGCGCGAGCTGCGCGCGCTTCAACAGCGCCTCGGCCTCACCACGATCTTCGTCACCCACGACCAGGAGGAGGCCAACACCATCTGCGACCGCATCGCCGTCATGGACGCCGGCACCGTTCGACAGGTGGGCACGCCGATGGAGCTTTACGAGAACCCGGCCAATCTCTTCGTCGCGAGCTTCCTGGGCTCGGCCAATATCCTGGGCGACGGCGACGGCATATCGGTGCCGGCCGGCAAACGGCTGGTCTTCCGGCCGCAGCACGCCACCCTGTCGGCGGTCGACGGCGTCCCCTTGCGTGGCCCGGTCACGCACCGCGAATTCCTGGGCGCCACCGTGCGCTACGGCGTGCAGATCGGCGGCAGCGAGATCCTGGTCGAGACGCCCTTCCAGTCCGGGGCTGAGTTGCGCGCCGTGGGCGACATGGTCGGCGTGGCCCTGCCGCCGGAACGCATGCTCTTCCTGCCGGCATGAGCACCGTCAGAAAGGCGGGATTCGTCGCCTTGGCAGCGCAACGCGCGGGCTGGGAGGCGCTCCTCGAGGAGCGGCTGGGCGAGGAAGGATTCATCGTCACGAGCTGCGAGGTCTCGCGCGACGGGCCCTGGCGCATCGACGTCTTCGGCGACGGCGATGAGGCCCTGGTCGAAGCGGCGATTAAAGCCGCGGCCACGGCGCTCGGCATCGCCGAACCGGACTGGGCCTGGGAAGAGCTGCCCGACATCGACTGGGTGGCGGAGAACCAACGCTCGTTCCGGCCCTTCGCGGTCGGGCCGTTCTGGGTCCATCCCTCGCACGTTGCCGACGGCATACCCGCCGGCCTGCTGCCCTTGCGCATCGACGCGGGCCTCGCCTTCGGCACCGGCACGCACGCGACCACGCGCGGCTGCCTCGAACTGCTGGCGACGATCGATCCGTCCGAGCCGGCCAATGCCGTCGATGTCGGTTGCGGCAGCGGCATCCTGGCGATCGCCATGGCCAAGCTGTGGTGGCGTCAGGTTTGGGGCGGCGACAACGATGCCGAGGCGGTGGAGGTGGCGGAAGAGAATGCCGGCCTGAACGGCGTCGGCGATCTCTGCCATTTCGCCGTGGCGTCAGGTCTCCAGGCGCCCGAACTTGCGGCACGCGCGCCCTACGATCTCATCGTCGCCAATATCCTGGCCGGCCCGCTGGTCGATCTTTCGGAGTCGATTGCCGCTTCGGTGCGGCCCGGCGGCCGCGTGC
>JAUXRT010000169.1 GCA_030681635.1 Reyranella sp. | reverse complement strand
TGCCGGGCTTCCTCGTCATCTTCGCCGTGATGTGGTGGTGGTGGCGCGACGTCATCGTCGAATCGCGGACGTACCACACTCCCGTGGTCCAGCTCGGCCTGCGCTACGGCATGATCCTGTTCATCGCCTCGGAAGTGCTGTTCTTTGCCGCCTTCTTCTGGGCCTTCTTCGACGCCTCGCTCTATCCCAACTCGCCCGAGATGCCGGTGCGGGCCGAGGCCACCGGCGGCGTCTGGCCGCCCAAGGGCATCAGCATCATCGCGCCGTTCGACCTGCCGCTGATGAACACCCTGATCCTGCTGCTCTCGGGCACCACGGTGACGTGGGCGCACCACGCCATCGTCGAGGGCAACCAGCGCGATGCCGTGCGTGGCCTGATGCTCACGGTCGCGCTGGGCGTCTGCTTCACGGGCATCCAGCTCTACGAATACGCGCACGCCCCGTTCACTTTCACGGAGAACATCTATTCGTCGACCTTCTTCATGGCGACCGGCTTCCACGGCTTCCATGTCTTCGTCGGCACGACCTTCCTGCTCGTCTGCCTGTTCCGCGCCCAGGCGGGCCAGTTCAAGCCCAAGCAGCATTTCGGCTTCGAGGCCGCCGCCTGGTACTGGCACTTCGTCGACGTGGTCTGGCTGTTCCTATTCTTCTGCATCTACTGGTGGGGCGCCGGCAACGCGCCGATCGCGCTCCACTGACCGCTCGAAGCGGACTATCCTTGGAACCGCCGGGCGCTCCCCGGCGGTTCGCCTTTTGGGAGCACGAGATGGCCGAGTGGCCGCGCCAATCGCCCCCTGACGTTGCGCTCCGCGGTGTCTGCCCGCGCTGCGGCCGCGGCCGACTGTTCCGCGGCCTGCTCACCGTCGTCGACCGCTGCTCGGTGTGCGACCTCGACCTGCGCGGCAACGATGCCGGCGATGGGCCGGCCGTGTTCGTGATCCTAGGGCTCGGCGCCATCATCATGATTCTCGTGTTCTGGGTCGAGTTCCGCTTCGAGCCGCCGTGGTGGCTTCACGTCCTGATTTGGGGTCCGCTCACCTTCGGCCTGGCGGTGTGGTTTCTTCGCGTGCTGAAGGCCTTGCTGATCGCCCAACAGTACGCGCACCGCTCGACCGCGCTCGACGACGAGTAAGGGAACCGGGATGATCAGGTTGAGACCGGCGCTGTGGCCAACGCTCATTTCGCTGCCGATTCTCGTGCTCTCGCTCGGGCTGGGCATCTGGCAGATCGAACGTCGCGAGTGGAAGCGCGACATCCTCGATCGCCTGGCGACGAACCAGGCGGCGGCGCCGCTTTCGCTCGACGAACTGCTGCAGGGCGACCCACTGCGCCACGAGTACGGCCGCGTGACGGTCGCCGGCACCTTCGAGCACGGCAAGGAATTCCATCTCGCCGCCCGCAGCCTCAAGAACAAGGTCGGCCTCCAGGTCGTGACGCCGCTCAGGACCGACGACGGGCGCGTCGTGCTGTTCGACCGCGGCTGGATTCCGTCGGAGAAGAAGGAAGCGCCGAAGCGGGCCGAAGGCCAGGTTGCCGGCCGCGTCGAGCTAACCGGCATCGTCCGCCGCTCGCAGATCAAGGGCCGGTTCGTGCCGGACAACGTGCCGGACAAGAACGTCTGGTTCCAGGTCGACGTGCCGCTGATGCGCAAGCTGGCGGGTGCGACGCCCGATGCCAGGCTCGACACGTTCTTCCTCGACGCCGACGCCGCCCCCAACCCGGGCGGGGCGCCGGTGGGCGGCCAGACGCGACTCGACATCCCCAACGACCATATCCAGTACGCAATCACCTGGTTCCTGATCGCGCTCGCACTGGCCGGCGTCTATCTCGCCTATCACTGGGAGAATGGGCGCCTCGATGTCGCCGGCCGGACGAAGAAGAAGCCGTGATCACGCCCAAGATCAGCAACGATCCTTACGCCGAACTGGAGCGGCGGTTCGCCCGGCTGAGCGCCGTCAATCGCGCCGGCGCGATCCTGGGCTGGGACCGCTCGACCATGATGCCGGACGGCGCCAGCGAGGACCGCGCCGACCAGCTGGCAACACTGAACGTCATCGCGCACGAGATGATCACGGCACCCGACATGCCCGAGCTGCTGGCGCGGGCGGAGGAGGGCGGGGGATCGCTCAGTCGCTGGCAGGCAGCCAACCTGCGCGAGATGCGCCGGTCCTGGGTGCACGAGAACGCCTTGCCGGCCGATCTCGTCCAGGCCCGTACCCGCGCCACCACGGCCTGCGAGCATGTCTGGCGCGAGGCGCGAAAGAACGCGGACTTCAAATCCCTGCTGCCGACCCTGCAGGAGGTGCTGACCCTCATGCGCCGCGTCGGCGAAGCCAAAGCAGCGGCGCTCGGCACCACGCTCTACGACGCGCTGCTCGACGAGTTCGAGCCGGGCGGCCGTTCCGCCCGCATCGATACGCTTTTCGACGAGTTGCGTGCTTTCCTGCCGGACCTGCTCGGCCGCGTGCTTGAACGCCAGAAGCGCGAGCCCGCGCCGCTGGCACTCGACGGGCCGTTCCCGGTCGAGGCCCAGCGCCGGCTGGGCGAAGAACTGATTCGGATCATCGGCTTCGATTTCCACCATGGTCGGCTCGACGTCTCGGCCCATCCGTTCACCGGCGGCACCGCCGACGATGTGCGCATCACCACGCGCTACGACGAGACCGACTTCGCCCATTCCCTGATGGGTGTGCTGCATGAGACCGGCCATGGTCTCTACGAAGCCGGCCTGCCGCGCGACTGGCGGCGCCAACCGGTCGGCAACGCACGCGGCATGGTGCTGCACGAGAGCCAGTCGCTGCTGATGGAGATGCAGGCCTGCCGCGGCCGCAGCTTCATCGACTTCGCAGCACCGCGCATGCGCTCGGCCTTCGGCAAGGGCGGACCGGCCTGGACCGAGGCCAACATCCACCGCCTCTACACGCATGTGGCGCCGGGCTTCATCCGCGTCGATGCCGATGAAGTCACCTATCCGCTGCACATCATGCTGCGCTACCGGCTGGAGCGCGCGATGCTGGCGGGCGACCTGGCGTTGGCCGACCTGCCGGGCGCCTGGAACGACGGCATGCGCGACTTGCTGGGCGTCGTGCCCCCAGACGATGCGCTGGGTTGCCTGCAGGACATCCATTGGCCGGATGGGGGGTGGGGTTATTTCCCGACCTACACCTTGGGCGCCCTGGCGGCGGCCCAGCTTTTCGCCGCGGCGCGCCAGGCGGTGCCCGGCCTGTTGGAAGCCATCGGAAAGGGCGATTTTGCCCCCTTGCTGGCCTGGTTGCGGACCAATGTGCACGCCCAGGGCTCGATTTCTGGGACCGACGAGATCCTGACGGCGGCCACTGGTGCGCCGTTGGGTGTCGCAGCCTTCAAGGCGCATCTGGAAAGCCGCTACCTCCCGGCGTAAGAGAGAGCCATGCTCGACCTCCGCCCCAACTGCGAATGCTGCGACAAGGACCTGCCCAACGGCGCGTCCGACGCTCTCATCTGCACCTACGAGTGCACCTTCTGCGCCGGCTGCGCGCAAACCCGGCTGGGTGGCCTCTGCCCGAACTGCGGCGGCGACCTGGTCAAGCGGCCGACCCGGCCCGAGCGGATGCTGGCCAAGCATCCCGCCTCGACCAAGCGCGTCCGCAAGGACCACGAGGCCTGTCGCCAGGTCGCGTAACCGGGAGTCTTTCTTGCACTACATCAGCACCCGCCACGGCTCGCAGGGCCAACCTGCGCCGCTCGGCTTCGAGGACATCATGCTCGCGGGCCTGGCTCGCGACGGCGGCCTCTACCTGCCGGCCGAATGGCCGCAATTCTCCAAGGCCGAGATCGCCGGGCTCAAGGGCCTGCCCTACGTCGAGCTCGCGTTCCGCATCATGCGGCCCTTTGTCGGCGATACGTTCGACGAGGCCACCTTCCGCCGTCTGATCGGCGAGGCCTATGCCGCGTTCGAGACGCCTGATGTGGCGCCGGTGAAGGCGCTGGGCGATTCAGGGCTGCACCTAATGGAACTGTTCCACGGCCCGACGCTCGCCTTCAAGGATGTGGCGCTACAACTCCTCGGCCGCATGCTCGACCACACGCTCACCCGCCGCAGCCAGCACGCCACCATTGTCGGCGCCACCTCGGGCGACACCGGCTCGGCCGCCATCGAGGCGGTGCGTGACCGCAAGACCATCGACATCTTCATGCTGTTCCCCAAGGGGCGCGTGAGCGAAGTGCAGCGCCGGCAGATGACGACCGTGTCGGCGCCCAACGTGCACAATATTGCGGTGCAGGGGACGTTCGACGACTGCCAGGACCTCGCCAAGGCCTGCTTCAACGACCTCGCCTTCCGCGACCGCCATGCGCTGACGGCGGTGAACTCGATCAACTTCGCCCGCGTGATGGCGCAGATCGTTTATTATTTCTGGGCCGCCCTGAAGCTCGGCGCGCCCGAGCGGCCGGTGGCCTTCACGGTGCCCAGCGGCAACTTCGGCAACGTCTATGCAGGCTATGCCGCCAA
>JAUXRT010000160.1 GCA_030681635.1 Reyranella sp. | reverse complement strand
TCGACGTGAGGCCGGCAAAGCCCCGCCTCGCACCAGCCGCGAATACGGTCCATCAGGGCGAAGGTGCGGTCCGCTTCCTCGAAGCGCGCATCGTGCGGGCTCCAGCCGACGTAATAGCCATAGTTGAAGCCGGTCACGGCCAGGTTCTTGACCAGCAGGATGTTGGCCGGGATCTGCGGGATCGTGCCGCCGGCAAAACCGATCGGGCAGATGCGGCCCTCGACCGCCATGCAGCGCAGCGACTGGGTGAAGACGTCGCCGCCGACCGGATCGTAGACGCGGTCGACGCCGCGACCGTTGGTCAGCTTCAGTACTTCCTCGCGGTAATCGGTGGCGGTGTAATCGATCACATGATCGGCGCCGTGCGCCTTGGCGAATTCGGTCTTGCGCGCGCCGCCGGCCGTGGCGATTACCGTGGCCCCCAGGATCTTGCCGATCTCGACCGCGGCCATGCCGACGCCGCCCGCCGCCGCATGGACCAGGAGGGTGTGGCCCTTCTGGACATCCAGCGCCATCGGCCAGGTCAGTGCGCCGGCCGAGGTCGGGTAGGAGATGGCGAGCTGGATCGCCTCGACGAAGCCCAGATTGCTCGGCTTCGGGAAGACGCTGACCTCGTGCGCCACCACTTCCTCCGCGAGCCCGCCCCAATCGAGCGCGGCGACCACCTCGTCGCCGACCTTGAGGCGCCGACAGGCCGGGTCGACCTCGGTCACGACGCCTGAGGCCTCGGTGCCCGGTGCGAAGGGGAAGGGCGGCCGGCGCTGGTACTTGCCGGCGATGATCAGGGTGGTGGCGAAACTCACGCCGGCGGCGCGAATCTTGATGCGGACCTGTCCGGACTCGAGCGGCACGGGCTCAATGGTTTCCAGTCGCAGGTCTTCTGGGCCGCCCCATTGGCGGCAGATCATGGCCTTCATCGCATTGACTCCGTCAGGCGTTCAGGGCCCCGACGATGGCGACGGAGCAGACGTTGCGGGCCGGGAAGCCGCCGAGATTGTGGGTGAGGCCGAACCGAACGTCGGGACGCTGGCGGGCGCCGGCACGGCCCTGCAGTTGCAGGTACATCTCGTAGATCATGCGGATGCCCGACGCGCCGATCGGATGGCCGAAGCATTTCAGGCCACCATCGATCTGGCATGGTATCTGACCGTCCGAATCGTAGAAGCCATCCAGAACGTCCCTCACGGCGCCGCCTTCCGGCGAGATGTACAGGTCTTCAAGCGTCACCAGCTCGGTGACCGAGAAACAGTCGTGGCACTCGACCAGGCTCAGCTGCTCGCGGGGCCGGTCGATACCGGCCTCGCGGTAGGCGCGCTTGGCGGCGACCCGGGCGGTGGCGAAGTAGCTGCCGTCCCAGGTGTTGTGCTGCTCCTCGATACCGTTGGATCCGGCGATCTGCAACGCCTTCACGGAGACGATATCCTTCTTGCCGAGGCTGCGGGCGATCTCGGGCGTGGTCACGATCGCGGCTGCCGCGCCATCGCTGACACCGCAGCAATCGTAAAGCCCGAGCGGATCGGCGATCAGCGGTGCGTTCAGCACATCGGCTTCGGTGATGGCGCGTTGCAGATGTGCCTTGGGATTCCTGACGCCATTGGCATGGCTCTTGACCGAGATGTGCGCCATCGCGCGCTTGAGTTCGTCGCGGCTGATGTTGTGCTTGGCACGGTAAGCCGAGGCGAGCTGGGCGAAGCTGCCAGGCGCCGTCAGGTTGGCCCACCACAGCGGGGCGCCGGTGCCGGCGTTGAGGCCGGGAAGGCCGCCGAAGCCGGTGTCCTTCAACTTCTCGACACCCAGAGCGAGTGCAATGTCGCAAGCGCCCGCCGCAACGGCATAGACGGCGGAGCGGAAGGCATCGGACCCGGAAGCGCAGTAGTTCTCCACGCGACTGACCGGTATGTAATCGAAGCGAAGCGTTTCCGACAGGGGCAGGCCTGACTTGCCGACATGGACTTCGTCGAGGCAGGTCGAAAGCCAGGCCGCGTCGACCTGTTTGCGCTCGATGCCGGCGTCGGCCATCGCCTCTTCGAAGGCGTCGACCATCAAGTCCTCGGCCCCCTTGTCCCAATGTTCGCCGAAGCGCGTGCAGCCCATGCCTAGAATGGCGACCTTGTCGCGAATGCCTGACGCCATGGCCTTGCCTCCTTAGCCGAACTCCACCGGCAGCCGCTTGACGCCGCGCAAGATGAGGGAATCGTGCCATTCCGGATCGCCGCCGGAAAGGCGGATGTGAGGCAGGCGTTCCGCGAGCCGGATGGAGGCGATCTGCGCCTCCAGCCGGGCCAGCGGTGCGCCCAGGCAGAAATGGATGCCGTGGCCGAAGGTGAGGTGCGGGTTCTGGACACGGCCGATGTCGAAACGCTCGGCGTCGTCGAATGCCTCGGGATCGCGGTTGGCCGAATTCATGAAAGCGAAGACACGCTGTCCCTCGCGGATCGTCTTGCCGCCCATCTCAACGTCGGCCGCGGCGACGCGAGCGAAGGCGCCCGATGGGCCGTCGTAGCGCAGGAACTCCTCGACCGCCGTCGGCGCCAGAGACGGATCGGCGATCAGACGTTCCCATTCGCCGCGATGCTTCATCGCATAGAAGAAGCCGTTGCCGATCAGGTTGCTGGTCGTTTCGTGGCCGGCGAACAGCAGCAGGATGCAGGTGCCGATGATCTCGTCGGTGGTGAGCGCGTCGCGGTCGTCGCGCGCCAGCACGAGATGCGTGATCATGTCGTCGCGCGGCTCGGCCGTGCGCGCCTCGACCAGGATGCGGAAATAGTCGGACATCGCCTTGGCGCCCGATTCGGCACGCAGGTACTTGTTGCCAGCGACCTGGGCGGTGCCGATGAAGAGCGCGATGTCGTCCGACCACACCTTTACGCGTTCCAGGTCGGCACGCGGCACGCCCAGCAGGTCCATGATCACCGAGGCGGGCAGCGGATAGGCGAAGTCGGCGATGTAGTCGACGGTCTCGCCGCGCCGGGCCTTGGCCTCCATGCCGTCGATCAGGTGGGCGACGATGTCCTCGATGTTGGGCCGCAGGTTCTCGACCGAGGTCGGCGTAAAGGCCTTGTTGAACAGGCGGCGCAGGCGGGTGTGATCCGGCGGGTCGCGGAACACCATCCAGTGGTTGAGGTAGCGCACAAGGCTCTCGATCGAGCCCTTCTGGTACTCGGGATTGGTCTTGAAGAAAGGCGTCAGCCGGTCGGCTGAAATCTGCCGGTTGTTCAGCGCCACCTGCTTCACGTCGGCATGGCGCGTCACGATCCATGCCTTCATGGCCGGCGACCAGTGCACCGGATCTTCGGCGCGGAGCCGCGCGAATTCGGGGACGGGGTTGGCGTTGGTCGCCGAGTTGCCGAGGTCGAAGACATAGGCCATGGCCCGAGGCTAGCGCCCGGCGGCTTACCAAACAAGTGTTTGGTTGCTATAGTGGCCCATGTCCCGCGACAGGCTCCTGGCGATATCGGCACGTCGCTTCGCGAGGGGCGGCTTCGAGGCCACGTCGATGCGCGACATCGCGGGCGAGGCCGGCATGCTCGCGGGCTCGATGTACTATCATTTCCCCTCCAAGAACGAGCTGATCGCTGCGGTCTACGCAGCGGGCGTGGCTGAAATTGGTGCGGCGGTCGATGCCGCGGTGGCCCGGGTGCGGACGCCGTGGAGCCGGCTGGAGGCCGCCTGCATCGCCCATCTCGGCTCGCTGCTGGCCGACAAGGCTCACGCCGCCGTCATGACGGCCGATCTCAGCCGCCTCGATGCGCGCCTGCGCCGCCGGCTGGTCGTGATGCGCGATGGCTACGAGAAGCGCTTCGTCGAGCTGGTGACGGCCCTGCCGCTGCCAGCCGGCACAGACCGCACCCTGTGGCGCCTGCAGCTGCTGGGCGCCCTCAACTGGACGCCGACCTGGTACCGGCCGGGCGGCAAGCGGCCGGCAGCCATCGCCCGCGCCCTGGTGGCGGCCTTGCGCTAGTGGGCTATAGAACGCCGATGACCATTGAAATCCGCTATGTCGGCCCCGGTGACGAGGGCCTGTTCGATCGCGTGGCGCCCGATGTGTTCGACCATCCGGTCGAGCGTCGTCAGCTCACCCACTATCTCGCCTCGCCGGGGCATCACCTCATGGTGGCCATCTCCGACGGTGAGGTTGTGGGCCAGGTCGCGGCCGTCGTGCACCGGCACCCCGATGGCCGGCCGACCGAGCTCTACATCGACGAAGTGGCGGTGGCGCCGGCGCTGCAGCGCCAGGGGATCGCGCGGCGTCTCCTCGACGCCATGCTGATGCTCGGCCGGGAACTGGGATGCCAGGAAGCCTGGGTCGGCACGGAGCCGGACAATGTGCCGGCCAGGCAGCTTTACGAACCGCGCAGCGCGCCCGCCGAGGCCTTCGCCATGTACGTGCTCAGGCTCTAGGCGAGTCTCGTACTGCGTGACGTCGACGGCCCATTCGATGGTTCCGCGATGCGAGGCGGAATGTCGTTGCGCGAATGCTTGGATTGAGAAACCATCGCCGCAACTGTGTCGGACTGCAATCCTGGAGGAAGCCTATGTCGTTTGTGCTCAAAACCGTCGAAGACGGCGTGATGAAGATCGTGCTGAACCGCCCCGACGCGATGAATGCACTCAACCGCGACATGATGAGCGGTCTCAGCGATGCGCTCGAGGAAGCCGCCGCCAATCGGGACATCGGCTGCGTGGTCGTGCGCGGCGCCGGCGAGAAGGCGTTCTGTGCCGGTGGCGACGTCAAGTCGATGGCCGCGGGCCGCGACCAGGACAAGACCTACGAGGACAAGGTCCATGACATCCGCATCCGCATGCAGGTCTCCGAGCTGCTGCACGAGATGGGCAAGCCCACCATCGCCATGGTGAACGGCGTGGCGGCGGGTGCCGGCCTGTCGATCGCGCTGGCCGCCGACATGCGTTTCGTCGGCAAGAGCGCGCGCATGACGACGGCCTTCGCCAAGGTGGGTTTCTCCGGCGACTTCGGCTCGCACTATTTCCTGCACAAGCTCGTCGGCACGTCCAAGGCGCGCGAACTCTACTTCACGGCGGAAATCCTGAATGCCGAGCAGATCGAGAAGCTCGGCCTCGCCAACCGCGTCATCGACGATGCCAATCTCGACGCTGAGACCATGGGCTTCGCCAAGAAGCTGGCGGCGGGTCCCAGAGTGGCGTGGTGGCACGTGAAGAAGAACATGAAGGTGGCGGAAGAGGGCACGCTCTCCGAAGCGCTCGACAGCGAGGCCGCGCGCATGATCCGCACCGGCGAAACCGAGGACCACAAGGAAGCCGCCCGCGCCTTCGTCGAGAAGCGCGCACCCGTCTTCAAGGGTCACTGAGGCTTCAAAGATCACTGGGGCTTCAAGGGTCACTGACGACGAAGCCGGACGGCGAGGCGACTGAGCGCACCCGCCACGCCGTTCGGCATCGCCACGATGGCCAGGATCAGCAGCACGGCATAGAGCAGCGCCGAGAAGCCCCTGCCCAGTCCGGCCGTGACGTCGGGGAAGAACTGCAGGAAGAGGCCGCCCAGGATCGCTCCGGGGAGTGACTGCATGCCGCCGATCACCAGCCCGAACAGCATCTGGACCGACAGCGCGAAGTTGTAACTGGTCGGCCCGACGAAGCCGAACTGGAAGGCCGAGAGGCAACCGCCCAGCGCCACGTAGGCGCCGGCCATGCCCGATGCCACCGCCCGCACCTGCACGACGTCGATGCCTTGCGCCGATGCCGCGAGATCGTGGTCGCGCGCGGCCCTCATCGCCCGGCCCGAA
>JAUXRT010000159.1 GCA_030681635.1 Reyranella sp. | reverse complement strand
AGGAAGGCCGGATCGGTCGACACGAAGGCCCGCGTCGGCACCACGACCAGCTCGACGCCGCGCCGGGCGGCGACCGGCGCGAAGGCGGTGGCCAAAGATTCGAACAGCGGTTGAAGCGCGAACGGCCGCTTCTCGGGCTTGAAGGCGCCGGCGTCGAGCTTGGAGATGTCGAGCAGCGCATCGAGCAGCGATTCGACGGCGCCCAGGCTCGCATCGATCTTGCCGCTCAGGTCATTGCCGGGATCGCGGTCGATCATCGCCGCAGTGAACAGGCGCGCGGCATGGAGCGGCTGCAGCAGATCGTGGCTGGCGGCGGCGATGAACCGGGTCTTGCCGAGATTCGCGGCCTCGGCCTCGGCGCGACTGGCTTCCAGTTCTGCCGTGCGTTCGATCACGCGCTGTTCCAGCGTTTCCGTCGATTGTCGCAGCTGGTGGTCGCTCTCGCGCAGCGCCTGGGCGGTGTGGACGCGTGCCGTCACATCATTGCAGGTGGCGACGAAGCCATCGCCGGGCAGCGGATCGAGCCGGAGTTCGATGACCCGGCCCTCGCGGGTGGCGATCTCGTGCGTCTGCGGCGTTTCCGGCCGGCGCAGCAGGGCCACGACGTCGGCGGCGGCACCGAACTGCTGCGGCGTAGCGCCGACGGCGACCGCATCGTCGTCGAGCGACAGCAGGGTCGTGAAGCGGTCGTTGAAGATTTCCAGCCGGCCCTTGCGATCGAAGGCGGCGATGCCCATGCCGACGTGATCGAGCGTGTTGCGCAGGATCTCGTAGTTGTAGCGGATCGCCTCCGAGGCCTCGTCGATCAGCGCGCGCGCACTGCGCGGCAGCAGCCGGCCGCGGCGGCCGAAGGCGGCGATGATGATGCGGGCCGAGGCCGAACCGAGCGTTCCCGACAGCATGCGCTCGGCGCGCACCAGTGCCACCTCGATCGACAGCCGTTCGCCGGAGAGCGCGCGCAGCGCGCGCTCGGAGCCGACAAAGCGCGTCAGCAGTTCGCGCAGCTCCTCGATGCGCGCGGTATCGGCCGGCGCCTGCTCCTCCGGCTGTTCCGGCTCGGCGCCCAGCACGAACGAACTCGCCTGCTCGCGGTCGCGGGCGATCGGCCGCGCCCACAGCGACACGCCGATCAGCAGCGCCGCATTGACCAGGATGCAGACGACGAACCCCTGGCCCACGGCGTCGAGGTCGGACAGCGGCGCCGGCAGGTAGGGTTTTAGCGGCGCCACCTGCGCGATACCGGTCTTCTGGTGGAGCGTCGGCAGCAGGAGCGCGTAGAGCCAGACGACGAAGCCGCCGGCCAGCCCCGCCACGACGCCGTAACGGTGGGCGCCCCGCCAGTAGAGGCCGAGCACCAGGCCCGGCGCCAGATTGGCGACGGCGCAGAACGAGATCAGGCCGATCGAGGCGAGCGGCAGGTAGCCCGAGATGATGCGCTCGTAGGCGTAGCCCGCCATGAGAATGAGCACGACCGCGACACGGCGCACGAGCACCACCAGCGGCCCCATCTCGCGCGCAACGCCCGCCCCTCCCAAATTTTGCCGTCTCAGCAGATAGGGCATGACCAGTTCGTTGCCGATCATGCCCGACAAGGCCATGCAGGCCACGATCACCATCGACGTCGCCGCCGACAGGCCGCCGATGAAGACGAAGGCCGACAGCCAGCCCTCGCCGTTGGCCAGCGGCAACTGCAGCACATAGAGATCGGGGCTGACCTGCGGCCCCAGCAGCAGCAGGCCCGCGGCCGCGATCGGCACGACGAAGATGTTGATCAGGACGAGGTAGATCGGGAACAGCCAGCGCGCCGTCTTGAGACTCGCCGGATGGCCGTGCTCGACCACCGCGACGTGGAACTGGCGCGGCAGGCAGAGGAACGCCATCGCCGAGAGCAACGTCATCACGATCCAGCTGAGCGGCGTGCCGTCGTGGCTCAATCGTTCGGCGATGGCCGGCGCCCGCGCGAGCCGCGCCATCAGGTCGGACGGTCCGTCGAACAGCACCCAGAGCACGAACGGCCCCACCGTCAGCAGCGCCAGCAGCTTGACCACCGATTCGAAGGCGATGGCCAGCATCATGCCGCGATGCTGTTCCGAGGCGGACACGTTGCGCACGCCGAACAGGATGGTGAACACCGCCATCAACGCCGCGACGATCAACGACGTGTCGGTATGCACGACACCGCCGGCGACGCCCTGGATCGGCTCGGCGATGGTGCCGAAGGACGATGACACCGCCTGGAGTTGCAGCGCGATATAGGGCAGCACGCCCACGGTGGCGAACAGCGTGGCGCTGACGCCGACGGCGCGGCTCTTGCCGTAGCGCGAGGCGAGGAAATCGGCGATCGAGGTGACGTTGTGGCGCTTGGCCACCCGCACCATCTTGGCGACCATCGGGTAGCCCAGGACCACCACGAGGACCGGGCCGGTATAGATGAAGAGGAAGTCGATGCCGCTGGTGGCCGCCCGGCCGACCGCGCCGTAGAAGGTCCAGGAGGTGCAATAGATGGCCAGC
>JAUXRT010000121.1 GCA_030681635.1 Reyranella sp. | reverse complement strand
TCATGGTGATCACGTCGGCGGCAATCTCGAGATCAAGAAGGCGACCGGCTGCACCATCGTGGGGCCGCGGCGCGACCGGGCGCGCATCCCCGGCATCGATGTCGAGGTCGACGACGGCGACCGCTACCGCTTCGGCGAGGCCGAGGCGGAGGTCTTCTTCATCCCGGGTCACACCAGTGGCCACATCGCCTATGCTTTTCGCGACCAGCAGGCGCTGTTCTGCGGCGACACGATCTTTGCGCTGGGCTGCGGGCGGATGTTCGAGGGCACGCCGCAGCAGTTCTGGACGTCGCTCAGCCGGCTGCGCGCGCTGCCCGACGACATGCGCGTCTACTGCGCCCACGAATACACCCAGTCCAACGCCCGCTTTGCCGTGACCATCGAGACCGGCAACAAGGCCCTGTTGGCGCGCGCCGCTTCCATCGATGCCGCCCGCGCCCGCGGCGAGGCCACGGTGCCGTCGCTCCTCGGCGAGGAAAAGGCCACCAACCCGTTCCTGCGTGTCGACGTGCCGGCGGTGCAGGCCGCGGTCGGCATGGCCGGCGGCGATCCCACCGCGGTGTTCGCCGAGGTTCGTCAACGCAAGGACGTGTTCCGCTAGAGCGGGTCCTGCTGGGGGGGCGCGCCACCAGCGATAAATCCGGTTCGATCCTAACCCAGCTCGCCGGGCTGGCCGGCCGTCAGTCGACCCAGCAGCTCGGCAAGTGTTGCGATCTCGGGCTTGGTCCAGCGGTCGCGGAAGACGTCGGCGGCCATGACCTCGAGTGTGGCCCGGGCGTTGGTGACGAGTTCCAGGCCCGCCTTGGTGAGGACAACGTAGGCCAGGCGCGCGTCGCGCGGATCGGCCTCTCGACCCACCATCTTCAGCTTCTCGAGCGGGGCGGCCATGCGCGTCACCGTCGACGGGCTGACATAGAGCCGCTTTGCGAGGTCGATCCGGCTGAGCCGCTGCCGCGGCGCCTGTTCGAGGTGCATCAGAAGCAGGACTTCCTTGAGGGCGAGACCATGCAGCGCGCCAAGTCCCCCCGAGAAGCGTTCTTCGAGGCGGGCGTTGGCGCCCAGCAGGCGCAGGACGGCGGAGGAAGAGGGGTTGGTCATGGGGAGGATATAGGCCGATATATTTCCATATGCAAGCAATATGGAAATATAATAGAGTTGCAAGTTCAGCAGGTTTCTGTCAGTATTTCAGCCATGATGGGAAACGTCCGCGGAGTGATCCGCCGGGCGTTTTTTATGGTCCATTTTCGTTCGAATCCGGCGGTGATTTTCCAGACACTGATCCTGCGAAGCGGCCGGCGCCGGTGGCACAGGTCGTCAGGAGGCGATTGGGCAGGCGGATCAAGGGCTTGATGCCGGTTCGTGGCACAACTTTCCGGACACCGCGTGGCACAACGAGGTGTGCCAGGAATTGGTCCACGTTCAGCGTCGGATCAGGCAGAAATAGGCGGCAAGCCCCAGCGCCGCGGCGAGCGCGCCGTAGAGCGGGCCCTGCGCGACATTGAGGAACAGCCACGGCGCGGTGAGTGGCCCGACGGCGGCGCCGAAGTCGCGCCAGGTCGAGTAGCTCGCCTGGCTGGACAGCACACTGCCGTGGCCGCGTTCGATCACCAGGACGGGGATCAAGGTGTTGAACATGCCGCGGCTCATCACGACCAGCAGGGCGCCGGTGACGTCGCGGCCGGCAGCGATCAGCACGAAACCTGCGACCAGCAGGGTGCCGTTGGCGATCGCGATGCGCCGCGCCCCGAAGCGGTCGCCGATCCAGCCGCCGAGCGGGCCCGTCGTGATCTCGACCAGCCAGCGCAAGGCCAGCAGCGACGCCGTCGCCATGACGGCGGCCACCGAGGTGACCGAGTCCTTCAGCAGGAAGGCGAGCGTGAGCAGAAACACGCCGTCGCCGGAGAAGCCCATCACGAAGCCCCAGGCTTCGAGGCGGTGCGGGACGGGCAGGCGGAAGCCCTTCTTGTGCGTCACCGGCTCGGGCGGCAGGCGCGGCAGCAGGAGGGCGGCTCCGAGCGACACCAGGGTGAGCGCGCCGAAGATCAGGAAGACCGAGCGGGGTCCCACCTGCAGGACGATCCAGGCGCCGCCGACCAGCGAGATCGCCTGCACCATGCCGATGGCGGCGCGGCTGGCGCCCACGCGCTTGCCGGCGTTGGCGCGGTCGCTGACGGCATAGGCCAGGGTGGCGAGATTGAGCGAGGCGTAAGAGATGCCCCACAGGATCCGCGCGGCGATCTGGACGGCGGGGCTTTCGACCAGGCCGTAGAGCGTCGTTGAAACCGCTGCGCCGATGGCCGCGGCCACCATCAGCGTGTGCGGCCCGATGCGCTCGCCGATCGCCGCCACGCCGGAGTTGGCAAACAGGCGGATCCAGCGGTTGAGCGACAGCAGGACGCCCACCATGACGAGGCTGAGGCCGAACTCCTCGTGATAGAGCGGCAGCACGGCATAGAGCAGCGTGTCGCCGATCATGCCGAAGGCGATCACCAATCCCGGCAGGGCCATGCCTACAGGTGGGCCGGGAGAGGCGGGGTTGCTCACCGCGTGCGCAGCACCAGCGCCTCGCGCAGCGCCGCAGCGCAGATGGCGGCGCCGCGTCTGGCGCCGTGCAGCAGCATCGGCGTGCTGAGGAAGCCATGCAGCATGCCGCCGAACTCGACGAGATCGGCCATCGTGCCTTCCTGCTGCAGCCGCCAGGCATAGGCGCGGCCCTCGTCGCGCAGCGGGTCGTAGCCGGCGGTGATCACCAGGGCCGGAGGCAGTCCGGCGAGCGAGGCGGCGCGCAGGGGCGATACGCGCCAGTCACTGCGGGCGGCCTTGTCGGGCGTGTAGTGATCGAAGAACCATTCCATGGCGTCGGCGTTCAGACCGAAGCCGTCGTGGAAGCGGCGGTAGGACTCGGTGCGCGCCACCGCGTCGGTGACCGGATAGGCGAGCAGCTGCATACGCAGCCGTGGCCCGCCGTGGTCGCGCGCCCAGATCGCGGCCGAGGCGGCGAGATTGCCGCCGGCGCTGTCGCCGCCGATGGCGAGCCGGGCGGCATCGATGCCGACCGAGGCGCCGTTGGCCTGGACCCACTGCAGGGCCGCCACGACATCGTCGAAGGCTGCCGGAAAGCGGGCTTCGGGCGCCAACCGGTAGTCGACGGCGCAGACGGTGATCCCGGCGTCGAGGGCAAGCTGGGCGCAGAGCACATCGTGGCTTTCGAGATTGCCGAACACCCAGCCGCCGCCATGGGCGAACACCAGCGCCGGCAGCAGCGCGCCGGCCGCCGCCGCCTCGGGCCGATAGAGCCGGATCGGCACGGCGCCGCCGGGTCCGGGAATCGTCCGGTCAACCACTGTCACGGCCGAGGGACGCGGGCCCTGCGCGGGCGCGCGGAGCGACAGGTAAAGGTCGCGCGCCGCCTGCGGGCTGAGCGTGTGCCAGGCCGGGCGGTTGGCCGCCGCGGTCAGATCGAGCAGCCGCTGGGATTCGGGATCGAGCGCCATTCCACCAACTCCATGGACGAAGAAACACGACGGACGAAGAAACACGACACTCTAGCAGTCCACGCCCCTGTTTCGTCACGAGACGAATGGTAAGGTCGGCCATGACATTCGATCCGGATCACGGCGCGCCCCCCGCAGCGGCGCCTTCCCTGTGGCGCAGGACATGGGATCGCGTGCGCGCGTTCCGTCCCTCGATGCCGGGAGCCGCGGGATCCGGCGGCCGACGGGCGTGGAGCTGGGCCTGGCGCGTCGCCGTGGTGATCGCGTTGCTCTACTATCCGCTGGGTGCGCTGGTGATCCAGGATATCGACGACGATCCCCAGTTCGCACCGCGCAACGTGACGCCGGGCGAAAGCCGGGCGGTGGCCGTCGCGGCCGACCTGGTCAACCGCGAGGTCAACGTCCACACTTGGACGCCGATGCAGCCCTTCTTCATGCCGTCGGGGCTGCTCGACAACATGCCGAACTTCCAGCGTGGAATCGCAGCGGCGCTCGGCCGCTTCAGCACGGAGCTGATGGACCAGCTCGGCCGCACCCGCGGTTCCAGCCAGACTGACCGCGACCTCGAGCAGGCGCGCGGCTTCCTGAACGAGCAGCCCAACATCTGGGTCTGGCAGCCCAGCGTGTCGCTGATGCCGTCGGCGACGTCGGCGCAGAAATATCGCGCCGGCCGCGAGAAGCTGCTGGCCTACAACAGGCGGCTGGCCTCCGGCCAGGCGATCTTCGAGCGCCGCGCCGACAACCTGCAGGCGCTGCTCGATCGCATCTCCAACGATGAAGGCTCGGACTCGGGCGTCATCGACCAGCACATCATCGAGAAGTCGGGCGATCTGTTCGATTCGCGCTGCGACGACATCTTCTACTTCAACAAGGGCCGGCTCTACGCCAACTACCTGATCCTGCGCGAGCTCGGCGTCGACTTCGAGGGCGTCATCCGTGAAAAAGGGCTGACCAATGCCTGGAACGGCACGGTGGAGACGTTCCGTCTTGCTGCCGACCTCCAGCCCTGGGTCGTGTGGAACGGCTATCTCGACGGGTTTCTCATTCCCAATCACCTCGCCGCCCAGGGTTTCTATCTGCTGCGGGCGCGCACCCAGTTGCGCGAAATCAGCAACATCCTGCTGAAGTAGGCCTGCGCGATGGAGATCTACCTTCCCATTGCCGAGCAGTCGATGAACGTGTTCGTCCTGCTCGGTCTGGGCGCGGCGGCCGGTCTGCTCGCCGGCATGTTCGGGGTCGGCGGCGGGTTCCTGGCCACGCCGCTCCTGATCTTCGTCGGCATTCCGCCGGCCGTCGCCGTCGCGAGCCAGGCCAACCAGGTGATTGCCAACTCGGTGTCGTCGCTGCAGGTCCATTGGCGCCGCGGCAACGTCGATCTGCGCATGGGGCTGGTGCTGCTGATAGGCGGCATGATCGGCTCGTCGGCCGGCGTGGTGCTGTTCACCTACCTCAAGCGGATCGGCCAGATCGATTTCGTCATCGCCGTCCTCTACGTCGTCATGCTGTCGACGATCGGCCTGCTCATGCTGGCCGAAAGCCTGAGCACCTACCTGAAGCGTCGGCGCAATCCCGAAGCGCCCCGCGGCAAGCTGCACACCCACTACCTGGTGCATCGCCTGCCGCTCAAGCTCAGGTTCTACAAGTCGAAGCTCTATATCAGCGCGCTGCTGCCGGTCGGCCTCGGGTTCGTGATCGGCATCCTGTCGGCGATCCTGGGTGTCGGCGGCGGCTTCGTGCTGGTGCCGGCCATGATCTATCTGCTCGGCATGCCGACCGCCGTCGTGATCGGCACCTCGAATTTCCAGATCCTGTTCGTGGCGGCCAACGTCACCTTCCTCCAGGCCACAACCAACGGCACGGTCGACGTCGTGCTGGCGCTGCTGCTGATCCTGGGTGGCGTGGTGGGCGCCCCGATCGGGTCGCGGCTCGCGGCCAAGCTGCCGGGCGTGGTCCTGCGCGGGCTGATGTCGGTCCTGATCCTGGCGGTGGCGGCCGAGCTGTTGACCGAACTCCTGCGCACGCCGGTCTCGCCCTTCTCGCTCGGCACCCGCGAGGTGGCGCCGTGAGACGCCTGCTGATCGCGCTTGTGGTGGGCCTTGCCGGGATGGCCGGCGCGCATGCCCAGGGTCCTCGTGCCGAGCCGCCGCCTTCCGGCCTGCCGGGGCCGCCGCCGTCGGTGCCTGCCGAATCGGCGACGCCCGACCTGGTCGTCGACCTGTCGCGGGCCCGGGTGTCGATCACGTCGGCATTCCAGGGCGAGAGCATCCTGATGTTCGGCATGTTCGATCCGCCCGGCGAAGTGGTCGTGGTCGTGGTCGGCCCCGAGGCGCGCGAGACGGTCATGCGCAAGGAGAGGTTTCTCGGCCTGTGGCTCAATACCGGGCGCCAGTCGTTCGACGATGTGCCGGCCTACTACGCCATTGCCGCCAGCCAGCCGTTGCAGCGGCTGCTCGCCCGCGGCGCCGGCGGCGAGATCCTGTCGCTCGAGGACCGGATGTCGACGGTCAAGCCGGTCGGTTCGCGGGCGGCGGCCGAGATGGCGAAGTTCCGCTCCGGGCTGGTCGAGGTGAAGCGTCGGGAAGGGCTCTATCCCGCGGCCATCGGTCAGGTCACGGTGCAGGCCGGCCGGCTGTTTCGCGTCGACCTGCCGTTTCCGTCCCGCCTGCCCGAGGGGGTTTACGAGGTGAAGGCCTATCTGCTGCGCGACGGCAAGATCGTCGCCGCGGTGTCGCGGCCGCTGCCGGTCGGCAAGGTCGGATTCAGCGCCCAGTTGGCGGGTTGGGCGAGCCACGACGGCGCGCTCTATGGCCTGGGGGCCATCGTCATGGCGCTGTTCGCCGGCTGGCTGGGCGGTGCGATCATGCGGCGTCTGTAACGGAGGGGAGCCGACCATGAGTGTGAGCGAGCCGCCCGTCCGGGCCGAGGAGCGTGTTTTCCTGGTCGTCGTCGACGAGAGCCCGGAAATGCGCAATGCCCTGAGATATGCCTGTCGCCGGGCCAAACGGACCGGCGGCCGGGTCGCCATGCTCTATGTCATGGATCCGCCCGAGGGCCAGCAATGGGGGGCCGTCGTCGACCTGATGCGCCAGGAAGCCCGCCAGCAGGCCGAGGACGTTGTTGCCAAGCATGCCGATGCGGCGGCCACCCTGACCGGCCAGCCTCCGACCATCCATATCCGCGAGGGCAAAAGCCGGGACGAATTGCTCAAACTCGTCGCCGAGGATCGCTCGATTTCGGTTCTGGTGCTGGGCGGCGCCTCGAGTGGCGACGGACCAGGGCCCCTGGTCACGGCGTTCACCGGCAAGCTCGGCGGTCAGCTCCGGATTCCACTGACCATCGTTCCCGGCGCCCTTACCGAGGCCGAGATCGACGCGATCTCGTAAACCGTGCGCGGATCGTGCGCAGAGTTTCCGCGTCGTTCTGTCAAAGGTTCCCCTGGAATGAGGCTTTGTATTGGAGAACTCTTCTGCCAAAGGGCGCCAATAGGATTTGGTATCTAATTGATATAAAGTAATAATAATTCTATATTCCATAATAATAATACAGTCACACCTAAGAATCACCTTGATCGACTGGACGCCGGTTCCTACGTCCGGTGAACCGATTGGGGGCGGAGACGTCCCGTTCCCAGCCTGAGCGATGCCGAGCGGCCCCGCCGCCAAGCGTTCGATGAAGGAGATTAGGTTTGTTTATCCAGACCGAGCAGACGCCCAACCCGTCGACCCTGAAGTTCCTCCCCGGCCGCGTGGTCATGGAGAAGGGCACGATGGATTTCGCGACCGCCGATACCGCCGTGCCTTCGCCGCTGGCCAAGAGGCTGTTTGCGATCGAGGGCGTGGAGCGCGTGTTCTTCGGTTCCGACTTCGTGACCGTCACGAAGGCGGCGAACCAGGATTGGCAGATCCTCAAGCCGTCCATCCTGGGCGGCATCATGGAACATTACACCTCGGGCGACCCGGTCGTGGCCGATAGCGCCGATACGGGCGCGGTCGCGGCGGAAGACGACGAGATCGTCGCCCAGATCAAGGAATTGCTCGATACGCGTGTCCGCCCGGCGGTTGCCCAGGACGGCGGCGATATCGTGTTTCAGGATTTCAAGGACGGCGTGGTCTATCTCCACATGCAGGGGTCGTGCTCCGGCTGCCCCAGCTCGACGGCCACGCTCAAGATGGGAATCGAGAATCTTCTGAAGCACTACGTGCCAGAAGTGGTGGAAGTCCAAGCGGCCCAGTAGGCCGCTTTCGCTCAAGCGTACAGCGTCGGTACTGCATCACGGTCCGTGGGGGATCGTGTGTGTGGGGTCGTTCGTTCGAGCCAACGAAACGAAGAGTGTGGAATGAAATTGTCAGTCCGGCCCGCGGTCGAACGCGGGCGTCGTTATGCATTTCCGGCGGCGTGGGCCGCCATGGTCGCCACAGGGGTAGGCCTGAGCGAGCCCTTGCCGACCGTCGATGTTGCGCCGTATCTGTCCTTCTCGGCGATCGGGACCGCGAGTGCCGCGTCGCCCGACCAGCCGGCATTCCTCGCCATGGACGCGCAGCCCGCGGCCTTGACGTTCGTGCGCCACGACGTGAGCGAGACCGACGATTGGCCTCATTTCACGACCCGCGAGATCACCCTCGGGCACGGGCGCTTCGCGGCTCCCGGCAATGCCGTCCGCCGGCAGGTCCAGCTGCGGCCCATCAGCCCGCGTACAGCAGACGAACTGGCGGACTTGTTCCGTGACGTCTCCTACACGCTGACCGAAGTTCGGCTGGGTGAAGCCGTGCCGCCGCTCAAGGTCGACCGCGTGCCGGGCGATCTCAGCACCAAGGACGGCAACGAGCGCAAGTCGCTGTTCATCACCGCGATCCTGCCGGTGGTCCTCGAGGTCAATCAGCGCGTGCTCGCCGATCGCGAACAGCTTCTGTATCTGCGCGACAAGATTGCGGCGGTGCCTCTGCGGATGACGGCGATCGAGCGCATCTGGCTCGAGGACCTTGCCGACCGGTACGAATCGTCAGTCGACAAGCTCGACGAACTGGTGCGTCGCGTCGATATCGTTCCGCCGTCGATGGCGATCGCCCAAGGCGGCGTCGAATCGGGCTGGGGCACATCGTTCGCCGCACGCAACGGCAATGCCCTGTTCGGCCAGATCCAGACCGGGGGCCGTCACAGCGTTTCCGTGCCCTGGAAGCCCGGCGCCGGCATGCCACAGCCGTTCACCGATGTCGGCGAGGCGACCGACGCCTACATCACCAACCTCAACACCCATCCCGCCTATGCCAGCTTTCGCGCCGAACGTGCCGCGATGCGTGAGCGTGGCGAACATCCCGAGGGCTATCGCCTGATCGGCACGCTGTTGCGCTATTCAGAGCGTGGCCAGGCCTATGTGCAGTTCGTGCGCCAGATCATGCGCGAGAATGAACTCAGCGATTTCGACAAGTCCCGGCTCTCGACCTTCTGAGCTACATCATCGGGCGCGGTAGGTCGGCGTCGCTGACCAGCGGATAGCGCCGGGCATCGAACAGCTGATAGTGCCACCATTCGTTGCGGTAGAAGTCCCAGCCGGCAGCGGTCATCAGGCCCATCAGCAGTAGCCGGTTGCGCTGCGCCTCGGCGGAAACGTCGGTTCGACCGTGGTGCGACAGCGGCGTGAAGGCATCGAATGCCGTGCCCATGTCGAGTTCGCGGTCCCCCTCGGCCAGCAGGCTGAGGTCGACGGCCACACCGCGCGAATGTGGCGAACCGCGACGCGGGTCGGCAAGGAATTCCGGGTCGGGATTGACGTTCCACAATGCCCACTGAGCCTCGACCGGCCGCAAGGCATCGAAGATGCGCAGCCTGAGGCCGAGCGGCCGGGCCAGCGCCACGGCCGCGGCAAGCTTTTCCGCCGCCTCGCGATGCAGCCAGCATTCGGCATTCCGGTAGACCGGGCGTCCCGTTAGATTGGCGTCCGTCGCATAGGCCAGCGTCACGTCGACATCGAAGTCGGGCGGGGCGATGGCAACCAGATCGAGTTTCATGACCCAAGAATGCCCAGCCATCCGAGCCAGCGCCAGAGGTCGGCGAGCCGAACGATCATGAGCCTGGCATGACACTCGTGCTTGGCCTCGATTGTGCAATCAGTGGACTTGGCGTGGCGGTGGTGCGCGACGGCGCCTGCCTGGCGTCGCTCCGCGAGGAGGGGCGCGACCAGGCGGCCCGGCTGTTGCCGGTCGTGGCATCGGTTCTGCGCGATAGCGGACAAAATCGGAGCGAGCTGTCGCTGATCGCCGTGACCGTCGGCCCGGGAAGCTTCACCGGCGTGCGGGTGGGCCTTGCCGCCGCGCGCGGCCTCGCCGTCGGGCTCGGCGTGCCGCTCGCCGGTCTCGTCACGACATCGGTCTTGAAGACGCAGGCCGCGACACGGGACCGGCTGGTGATTGCCGCCATCGACAGCCGCCTCGGCGACTGGTTCTGCGCCATCGGCGAGGAGGCGGCGCCCTTTGCCGTCACCGCAAGCGGGCTGGCGGAGCGCCTGCGCGGCAGGGCCTCGGTGATCGTGGGCCCCGACATTGGTCCACTCGTGGCGCAGTTGGCCGCGGCCGGTGTCGACGCCATGGCCGAGGTCGCTGCCGTGGACCCCGTCGCCGTTGCACGCCTGGGCCTTGCCGTGGGGATCGATGCCTGGCGGGCGCGCAATGAAAGCGAGGGCCTGCCGCGGCCGCTGTATCTGCGCGGCGTCAGTGTCACCTTGCCGGACGGCGCGCGCCGGATCGTCGATTGAACGGCGGGGGCGACCGAATGACCCGGCCCGCCGTCTTGTGTCGTCTGGGGGCGCTCGATCTCGACCGGGCGGCCGCCTTGCATGCCGAGGCCTTCGTGCCGTTCGGCGAGCGTGCCTGGACGCGGCAGGACATGGCCGAACTGCTGGCCTCGCCCGGCGTTGCCGGCCTGCTGCTTCAGGTCGAGGGCGCGGACGCCGGCCTGGCGATTTGCCGGGTGGTGGCCGACGAGGCGGAACTCATCACCCTGGCCGTTCGCCCGGCGCACCGCCGACGCGGCGCGGCCCGCCGTTTGCTGGCGGTGGTCATCGACGATGTTCGCGCGGCCGGTGCCAAAACCCTGTTTCTCGAAGTCGCCGCCGACAATCCGGCGGCCCAGGCACTCTACAAGACGACCGGCTTTCGCATCGCTGGCAGCCGGCCGGCCTATTTCCGGCGTGGCGGCGGACCGGCGGCCGATGCCGTCGTAATGCGTCTCGATCTCAGCTGATCGCCTGTTCAGCGGATCGAGGGGCCGCTTACGCTCGGCGGATCGTCACGATATGGGTGTCGCCATCCTCGTCGATCCCCAAAATGGTGTGGCCTTCGTCGCGGGCGGCGCGCGGCACATTGCGCAGGGGCTCCTCGCCCCTGAGCCTGACGCTCAGAATTTCACCCGGACGCATGCGTTCGAGCTTGAGCTTGGTCCGCACGAAAGTCATCGGGCAGACCTCGCCGGTAATGTCGATGTCATGGTCCGGCTGTATGGGCCTTGGGTGTATGGACATGTCCCCAACTATACCCCGAACGCCGGCCGGTGTAGGGTATTGCAACATGTCTGAACGTAAAGCCAAGCTCGAAGTCCTCTGCGTTGAACGCGGTCTCAAAATGACCGACCAGCGCCGCGTCATCGCGCGCGTCCTGTCCGATTCGTCCGACCATCCGGATGTTGAGGCGGTCCATCGCCGCGCCACCGCGATCGATCCGAATATTTCCATTGCGACCGTCTACCGCACGGTTCGGCTGTTCGAAGAAGCAGGCATTCTCGCCAAGCATGATTTCGGCGACGGCCGCGCGCGCTATGAAGAAACGCCGGACGAGCATCACGACCACCTGATCGATATCCAGACCGGCAAGGTCGTTGAATTCCACAACGACGAGATCGAGGAGCTACAGCGCAAGATTGCGGAAAAGGCCGGCTATCGGCTGGTCGGCCACCGACTCGAGTTGTACGGCGTGCCTTTGGACGGCAAGGCCGAACGCCAAAAATGAGTGGACGGCGCCATCACTGCCCCGATAATGGGCGAATGCTTGGGACGGCTCCCTGCGGATGAAGCAAGCGCATCGACCGCGTTGACAGTGAAGCCGAACTTCTTGGGACTCCCACTTCGAGTGCGGAGATCGTCAAAGTCGTTGCCGGTGACTTCGAAGTTCGACTGGCCGTGACCGCTGCCGAGATCGACGCGGCGCAGGCACTTCGTTATCGCGTGTTCTACGATGAGATGAAGGCGCGTCCGACGCCCGAGATGGCGCGGCTGCGACGCGACTTCGACGACTTCGACGCGGTTTGCGAACATCTGCTGGTGCTCGACCGCCGCCGCGGCGAGGGACCCGGCGGCATCGTCGGCACCTATCGCCTGATCCGCCGGCAGGCGGCGGCCAAGATCGGCCGCTTCTACTCAGCGGCGGAATACGACATCACACCTTTGATCGACTATCCCGGCGAGATCCTGGAACTCGGGCGCTCCTGCATCGAAAAGGATGCGCGCAACACGGCGACCATGCAGATGCTGTGGCGCGGCATCGCGCTCTACATTTACCACTTCGACATCAAGGTGATGTTTGGCTGCCCGAGCTTCCCGGGCACCGACCCGGCACAGCACGCGCAGGCCTTCTCGTATCTTCATCACCATCATCTCGCGCCGCCGGAGATCCGGGCGCGCGCGCTGGCGAGCCGCTACGTCAAGATGGATACGCTGGCGCCGGGCAGCTACGACGAACGCAAGGCGATGGCGCGCGTGCCGCCGCTCATCAAGGGCTATCTCCGGCTGGGTGGCTTCGTCGGCGACGGCGCGGTGATCGATCCCCAGTTCAACACCACCGACGTCTTCATCATCGTCAAGACCGAACTGGTGACGGAGAAGTACATCCGGCACTACGAACGCGGGATTCGTGATCAGGACGGTTGACGCGCCTGCAGCGAAAATGTGGATCGGTTCTCCCCTGCGCGGCGCGTTTCGGCTGCTGAGCTACCTGCTGCTCACGCTGGCGCTGCTGCCTTTCCATCTGCTGGCACAGGCTCTGCGGATAACGCCGGTCGTGCGCTGGCTGCCGGTCGTCTATCACCGCATCGTCTGCGTCATCCTCGGCATCCGCGTCCGCGTCCACGGCCAGCGCTCGACCGTGACACCCACGCTCTACGTCTGCAATCACGTGTCCTATCTCGACATCGAACTGCTGGGCGGCCTGATCCCCGGCAGCTTCGTCGCCAAGGCCGAGGTCGCGACCTGGCCGTTCTTCAGCACGCTCGCCAAGGCGCAACGCACCATCTTCGTCGAGCGGCGCTCGAGCAAGACCAGCACCAGCCGCGACGAGATGCTCCGGCGCCTCAACACCGGCGACAACCTGATGCTGTTCCCCGAGGGCACCAGCAGCGACGGCACGCGCGTCCTGCCCTTCCGCAGCGCCCTGTTCGCCGTGGCCCAGCTCCGCCGCGACGACCGTCCGATCACCGTGCAGCCGGTCGCGATCTCCTACACGCGCCTCGACGGCATTCCGCTCGGCCGCTACTGGCGGCCGCTGTTCGCCTGGTTCGGCGATCTCGACCTGGTGCCGCACCTCTGGCAGATGGTCTGCCTCGGGGAGACCGAGGCGGTGGTGACGTTTTTCCCGACCATCGACATCGACACCCTCGGCAATCGCAAGAAGCTCGCCGAGTACTGTTTCCAGCAGGTGTCGTTCGGCGTGCAGTCGGCAAATTCCGGCCGCCCGGAACTGCTGCCGCCGATCCGGGGCACGGCTTAGGGCCGCGGGCGGGCCCCTCGACCCTGGCCGCCCCCGATGTTAAGAAACGGCCGTTCCAGCAACGGAGACAGATGAAGGACGTCCGCACCGACGGCCAGCGCAAGCGCGTGTTCATTCGCACTTACGGCTGCCAGATGAACGTCTACGATTCGGACCGCATGGCCGACGTCCTGCGGCCGCTGGGCTATGCCCTGTCGGAGAGTCCCGAGCAGGCCGACCTGGTCGTCCTCAATACCTGTCACATCCGCGAACGGGCCTCGGAAAAGGTCTATTCCGAGCTCGGCCGCCTGCGCGATCTCAAGCTCGAACGCCGCCGCGACGGCGCCGACCTCACCATCGCCGTGGCCGGCTGCGTGGCCCAGGCCGAGGGCGAGGAGATCGTCCAGCGCCAGCCCGCGGTCGATATCGTCGTCGGGCCGCAGGCCTATCACCGCCTGCCCGAGCTGCTGGCCCGGGCGGCGCGCAAATCCGACGAACGGCGTTTCGACGGCCAGCGCCGGCCGGGCGCCGGCGTGCTCGACACTGAATTTCCCGCCGAGAGCAAATTCGATCACCTGCCGGCGCCGTCGGAGGCCGATGTGCGCGCGGGCTCGGCGTTCCTCTCCATCCAGGAGGGTTGCGACAAGTTCTGCACCTTCTGCGTCGTGCCCTATACGCGGGGCGCCGAGTATTCGCGGCCGGCTGTGGCGGTGCTGCAGGAGGCGCGCAGCCTGGTGGCGGCGGGCGCGATCGAGCTCACGCTGCTCGGCCAGAACGTCAACGCCTGGCATGGCGAGGGCGCTGATGGTTCCACCTGGGGGCTCGCGCGGCTGATCAGGGAAATCGCCGAGATCGAGGGCCTGGTACGCATCCGCTACACCACCTCCCATCCGCGCGACATGGACGACGCTCTCATCGCCGTGCACGGCGACGTGCCGCAGCTCATGCCCTACCTGCACCTGCCGGTGCAGTCGGGATCGGACCGCATCCTGGACGCCATGAACCGCGGCCACGGCCGCGACCATTTCCGCCGGCTGGTCGATCGCCTGCGCGGCGTCCGCCCCGATCTCGCTTTGTCGTCGGACTTCATCGTCGGCTTCCCCGGCGAGAGCGATGCCGACTTCGATGACACCATGCGGCTGGTCGACGAGACCGGCTTCGCCTCGGCCTACACCTTCAAGTACAGCCGCCGGCCGGGCACCCCGGGGGCGGCGCTGGGCGACCAGCTCGACGAGAGCCTCAAGACGGCGCGCCTCGCCGCGCTGCAGTCTCTGCTCGGCACGCAGCAGCGCGCGTTCAACGACTCCAAGGTCGGCACCATCGTGCCGGTGCTGTTCGCCGAGGCCGGCCGCAAGCCGGGCCAGGTGCTGGGCAAGAGCCCGTGGCTGCAGTCCGTCTATGTCGAGGGCGACGCCGGCATGATCGGCTCCATCGTGGACGTGCGGCTGCGTGCGGCCTACGCCTTGAGCCTGACCGGCGAGGTCGTGACGGGCCAATCGCCCTCCCGTTTCGAGGCCGCCGCGTGAGCACTCCTCCCACTGCCGTCCGCGCCGCCGACGTCCGGCGCATGACCTTCGACGACAACGCCCTGATGGCGTCGCTCTACGGCAATCATGACCGCCACCTCGTGCGCGTCGAACAGCTCGCGAACGTCCAGCTGAGCGCGCGCGGCAACCAGCTCGCGATCGCCGGCACGCCGGACGACGCCACGATCGCGCACAAGTCGCTGGCCGCGCTCTACGAGCGCCTGAAGCGCGGCCTGTCGATCGAGATGGCCGACATCGACGCCGCCGTCCGCTTTGCCCGCACCGGCGCCGAGCGCGGCGACGAGGACGGGATCCGCACGCGCCGCCGCACCGTGCAGGCCCGTTCGCCGGGCCAGCGCGACTATCTGGCGGCGCTGCGCGAACGCGACATGGTGTTCGCTCTGGGCCCGGCCGGCAGCGGCAAGACCTATCTCGCCGTCGCCGTCGGCGTGTCGTTGCTGTTGGCAGGCAAGGTCGAGCGCATCGTGCTGTCGCGCCCGGCCGTCGAGGCCGGCGAGCGGCTGGGCTTTTTGCCCGGCGACATGAAGGAAAAGATCGATCCTTACCTGCGGCCGCTCTACGACGCGCTGCACGACATGATCCCCGCCGAGCAGATCGCCAACCGCATGGAGTCGGGCGAGATCGAGATCGCGCCGCTCGCCTTCATGCGCGGCCGCACGCTTGCCCATTGCTTCGTCATCCTCGACGAGGCGCAGAACACCACGCCGATGCAGATGCGCATGTTCCTGACTCGCCTCGGCGAGGGTTCGCGCATGGTCATCACCGGCGATCCCAGCCAGACCGACCTGCCGAACAACCAGAAGTCGGGTCTCAACGACGCCGTCGAGACGCTGGACGGCATCGACGGCATGCGCTTCGTGCGGCTGACCTCCAAGGATGTCGTGCGCCACGACCTCGTCACCCGCATCGTCGATGCCTATGACGCGCGCGACAAAAAAGCCAAGGCTTAGCTGTCACATCGTCCTGTTGGACGAGGGCTGGCTAAAAGCCCTGCCCGGTGTCGAGCGCCTGGTGCGCAGGGCCGCGCGGGCGGCGGCGCGCCGCGGCAAGTCGCTCAACGTGGCCCTTGCCGACGACGGGGGCGTCCGTGCGCTCAACAAGCGCGACCGCAAGAAAGACAAGCCGACGAACGTGCTGTCCTACCCGTCGGGCGAGCGCGCTTTCCTGGGCGACATCGTGCTGGCCCGCCAGACCGTCTGGCGCGAAGCCCGGGCGCAGAAGAAATCACCCGCCGATCATGTGGCCCATCTGGTCGTGCACGGGGTGCTTCATCTGCTCGGCCACGATCACGAAACCGGTGACGCCGACGCCGAGCGGATGGAAGCGCTGGAGCGGCGGATCCTGGCAAAGCTCGGGATCGCCGATCCCTACGCGTTGCGCTGAAGACGTCCTTCAATTCTTCCGGACCGCGCGCATCCTGCGCGCTCGGTTTCATGAGCGCGCAGGATGCGCGCGGTCCGGAAGAGTCAGAGCATTTCGAGCGGCTGCTTGGCCCTGGGCGGCGGAAACGCACGGTCGAGTTCGGCCAGGATTTGCGGCGTCAGTTTGACTTGGAGCGCGCCGAGATTTTCCTTCACGCGCTCGCGCGACGATGATTTCGGAATGGTGACGACGCCGGGCTGGGCGAGCAGCCAGGCGATCGCGAGCTGGGCCGGCGTGCAGCCGATGCCGTCGGCGAGCTTTTTCAGGGGTGCCTTGCGGAGCAGGCCACCCTGGTCGAGCGGCGAATAGGCCATCAGCGGGACCCCGCGCTTGCGCATCCAGGGCAGCAGGTCGAATTCGGGGCCGCGGCGCGACAGGCAATAGAGCACCTGGTTGCTGGCGTTGAGGCCCTTGTCGAGGCGGGCCGCGTCTTCCATGTCGCCCGCGTCGAAGTTGCTGACGCCAAAGTCGCCGATCTTCCCCGCCGTGCGCAGCCGATGGAACGCCTCGAAGGTTTCCTCGAGCCGGGCGCCACCGCGCCAGTGCAGCAGGTAGAGGTCGATCCGCTCGATCCCCATCCGCGAGAGGCTGCGCTCGCAGGCCGCAACGGTGCCGGCGCGCGAGGCGTTGTGCGGATAGACCTTGCTTACGATGAAGGGACGCTGGGCGCGGCCGGCGATCGCTTCCCCCACGATCTCCTCGGCGCCGCCGTCGCCGTACATCTCGGCCGTATCGATCATCGGATAGCCGAGATCGAGCCCGTATTTCAGGGCGTCGAGCTCCTCGGCGCGCCGCCGGGGGCTTTCGCCCATCCGCCAGGTGCCAAGGCCGAGGACCGGCATCGCCGCGCCGGAGGACAATTTACAGGAACGCATCAGGAACTTCCGCGATTGCAACGCCGGGCCGATAGCCTATCTTAGCAGCCATGCCCGACTCCACAGCGCACAGTACGCGGCCGGGCCTCGGCGGCCCGGCTTTGACGAGTGAACCCCCAGGGGTACCGGCTCCAGCGACGGTTCCCGAGGTCCCCTCCACGGGCGGAATATTGCGCGCCATTCTGCGCCGCCTCAGGCGGCGCGAGAAGAACGAGGCGGTCCGCGAGGCCATCGAGGAACTGATCGAGGAGACGCCCGAGAGCGACACCCCGATCAGCGAGGACCAGCGTGTCCTGCTCGCCAACATCCTGAAGCTGCGTGACAAGACCGTGGCCGACGTCATGGTGCCGCGTGTCGACATCATAGCCATCGCCGCCGACACGCCGCTCGACGAGGTCGTGCGGGTGATCCAGACCGAGGCGCATTCGCGCTATCCGGTCTATCGCGAGGCGCTCGACGACGTCATCGGCATGATCCACATCAAGGACGTGCTGGCCTACTGGGGGACGTCGAAGAAATTCAATCTTCGCGACATCCTGCGCCGCGTCGTCTTCGTGGCGCCGACCTTGCCGGTGCTCGACATGCTGCTCGACATGCGCCGCTCGCGCACGCACATGGCGTTGGTCGTCGACGAGTTCGGCGGCACCGACGGTCTGCTCACCATCGAGGATCTGGTCGAGGAGATCGTGGGCGAGATCGAGGACGAGCACGACGTCGCCCAGACGCCGACGGTCGCGCGCCGCGTCGACGGCACCATCGACGTCAACGGCCGCACGCCCATCGAGCTTCTCGAGCAGGAGATCGGCAACGTGCTGTCGGAGGACGAACGGCGCGAGATCGACACCGTGGGTGGGCTGATCTTCTCGCTGCTCGGCCGCATCCCCGAGCGCGGCGAAGTCGTCAGCCATCCTTCCGGCGTCGAGTTCGAAGTGCTCGATGTCGATCCCAGGCGCATTCGCCGCCTGCGCGTGAGGCAACCGACGTCGTCTCGGTCTGCCGCCTGATCGCCGCGGCCCTGCGATGAAACTTCACGGATGGCGCGCCGCCGGCGCGGCTTTTCTGGCCGGCGCGCTCGCAGCTCTGGCGATGCCGCCGCTCTATTGGCTGCCGCTGGCCGTCGTGGGCATGGTGGTCTTCGTCTGGCTGTGGGAGACGGCACCTGGACCGCGCAGCGCGCTGCTGCGCGGCTGGGCCTGGGGCACCGGGCACTTCGCCGTCGGCTCCTACTGGATCCTCGAGGCCTTCTCCGTTCCGCCGGCCGACTACGAACTTCTGGGACCGCCGATCGTGGCCGGCCTGGCGGCGATCCTGGGCTTCTTCCCCGGCCTCGCCGCCGGCGCGGCGCGCTGGGCCGCGCTGAAGTGGCCCGCGCTGGCCGGCCGCTATCGTCGTCTCATCCTGCTGGCGATCGCCTGGACCGTTGCCGAGTGGCTGCGCGGCCATGTCTTCACCGGCTATCCGTGGAATCCGCTGGGCCACGTCTGGGCCTTCTCCATGCCGCTGGTGCAGAGCGCGGCGCTGTTCGGCGTCTACGGTCTCGGCGCCTTCACCTTCCTCGTCCTGGCGGCGCCCACCGCGGGCTGGCGGGCTTCGTTCGTGGCCCTGGTCCTGGTCGGGCTCGCTGGCGGCGCCGGTGTGGCGGTGATGGCGCCGATCGGCGAGGGGCAGCCCGGCCCGATGTTGCGCATCGTCCAGCCGAACATCGCGCAGTCCGACAAGTGGCGGCCGGACACCCGCGCGCGTCACCTGGCCAAGCTGGTCGAGATAAGTCGGCGCGACGGCTTCGACCGTCTTGCCGCCGTCATCTGGCCCGAGACGGCGCCGCCCTTCATCATCGAGCCGGGATCGCCGGCACTGGCGGTCATGGCCACGGCTGTGCCGCCCAACGGCTACCTTCTGAGCGGCGCCGCCCGCGGCACCGGTCAGCGCCAGGATGGCGTCTGGAACTCACTGCTCGTCATCGACCGCGCCGGCGCCATCGTGGCGCACTACGACAAGGTCCATCTGGTGCCGCTTGGCGAATACATCCCGTTCCACAAACAGCTCGCGCCGGTGTCCGGCTTCATCGGCCGCGGCTCGTTCGAAGAGGGCGAGCAGCGCGCCACCCTGGCGGTTCCAGGCCTGCCGTCGTTCTCGCCGGTGATCTGCTACGAGGTGATCTTTCCGGCGGCGGTGACAGGCCCCGGCGACCGGCCGCGCTGGCTCCTGAACGTCACCAACGATGCCTGGTTTGGGCTTTCCAGCGGCCCCTACCAGCATCTCGCCAGTTCCCGCCTGCGCGCCGTGGAAGAGGGGCTGCCGATGATCCGGGCGGCCAACACCGGCGTATCCGCCGTGATCGATTCCTACGGCCGGATTCTGGCGTCGCTCGACATGATGCGCGAGGGCGTCATCGACCATCCCCTGCCGCCGGCGCGGGAGCCCACACCGTACGGTCGCTGGGGCGACGGGACCCTATTGGCTGTCCTGGCGTTTCTGGTCGGTGGACTGTTCGTCGGAAGCCTGCCGAACCGCCGGCCTCGCCCCTAAACTATCCCACGTTTTCAAAGCCCTGAGGTTCAGCTTGCATTCCGTGCAAGAGGGGCTAATGTCATATGCAGCTTAGGCGTGTAGATATGCATTTTTGCACTGGCGCTGTCATCGGTTCCGCGCACTTTTGACGTGTCTCCTCCTTCCGTTTTCCCGTCACGAAATCGCATCTAGAGGAACCTGGACCGATGGCAAGATCACACCCGGTTGACGTCCACGTCGGAGCACGGATGCGGCAGCGTCGGACGCTTCTCGGGATGAGCCAGGAAAAGCTCGGAACCGCCGTCGGGCTGACGTTCCAGCAAATCCAGAAGTACGAGCGTGGCTCCAATCGCATCGGGTCGAGCCGGCTGTACGAGTTCGCCAAGGTGCTGGACGTGCCGGTGTCGTATTTCTTCGACGAGATGCCGGCCAATGCGCTGGCCGGCCGGC
>JAUXRT010000115.1 GCA_030681635.1 Reyranella sp. | reverse complement strand
CTCGACCGACACGACGCTGCGCAGCAGCGCGTTCGGATTGTGCTGGGCGTGGCGCGAGGCGGACACCTTGACCCAGGCGAGCTGCTCGGCCGTCGTGCCGAACTCGTACATGGGGCGCATGGCGCACATGGCGTACATGTTCACCACCGTCGGCCCATAGGGGAATTCGAACGGCTCGTCCGGCGTCGGCGTGCCGCCACGGCTGCGCGGCACCGTGCCGGTCGCCATGCCCTCGGCGCGGGGCCGGCCGGCCAGCGTGATCAGCGCCACCTTGCACTTGCCGGCGGCGATCGCCTCGGCCGCATGGCCGACATGGAGCACGTAGGAGGAGCCGCCAGTGTCGGTCGAATCGACGTGGCGCGGTTTTAGCCCCATGTACTCGACCATCGACATCGGCCCCAACCCTGGCGCGTCGCCGGCGCAGAAATAGCCGTCGACGTCGTCCTTGGTGAGGCCGGCATCCTCGAGCGCGCCCTTGGCGCACTGGGCGTGGATTTGCGCCAGCGAGATGTCCTTCGCGAGCCGCGTCGGATGCTCGTAAATACCGGCAATGTAGGCTTTGCCCTTGATGCTCATCGGTGAGCCATCCCCTGGTTATTGTGCGGTGCACATGGTGGGGGATCGTTCGCTCGCGGGAAAGCGAGGACTTCCGCCCTGAAGAATGCCGTTTCGGCTCTAGCGACGTAGCCCGATGGCCGCCCGCAACAGACCGTTGACGCGCGTCTGCCATCCGTCGCCGGCAGAGCGCAGCTTGGCGACCACGTCGTTGTCGAGCCGCAGAGTGACCTGCGTCTTGCTCTGGCCCTTGGGACGGCCACGCCGCGCAACCGCCGCGACGATGTGCGGGATCGCCTCACGGGCCGGCCGCGCCGTGCGTAGTTCCGCGGCCGTGAGCGGCGCATCGTCCGCCCGCGGCGCTCTACTTCTTGCCGGACGCAATCGCTTCATAGACCCTCATTTCAGCACGGTTGGCACGGCGAAAGCTGATCAATCGCACGCCCTCCGGCCTGTCGGTAAAGACCACCGTGTGCAACCGCTCGGCCAACCAGCCGATCGCTGCCTGTCGCTGTTCGCCATCGGATCGCCGAGAGCGGTCGACCACGACCGACGTTTCCCAGTCGAAATCCCACGCACTGTCGAAAGCCACGCCGTGCTTCGCGAGATTGCGCGCCGCCTTGGCCGGATCCCAGATGAACACCGATTAAATGTAACTACAAAAATTGATTGGCGCAATCTCGTCATTACGAAATAGTCGCGAGCCGACAGCAAGAACGCGCCTCAGTCGTTGGCAACGTCGCGCGCGCCCGGCGTGCGGGCGCGGAACTCGTCGGGTGCCTCGCGGCCGGCGTCGGTAAACGCCTTCTTCACCGCCGCCACGTTGGGCCCGAAGATGCCCTTGCGGTTGTCCTTGGCCCACTGGTTCGAGTTGACGATGGTGTCGAGCGACCCCTGGAAGCGCGGCATCACATAGCGCGCAAACAGTTCATAGGACCGCAGCGTGCTTTCGCGGCTCGCCCATTCGTGGGCGCGGAACAGCACGCCGCCGAAGCCGCCGTTGGAATAGCCCAGGAGCCGCTCGATGCCCTTGGCCACGGTGTCGGGATTGCCGACCAGCGTCGTTCCCATCTTCACGCCGTCCCGCAGCGGATCGTCGGCGCGACCCGGCGGACGGCCCAGCGTGTCCTCGAAATAGGTCACGGTCTCGTTGCGTTCGCCGGCATGGACCTCGCGCAACGCCTGCTCGTCGTCCTCGGCCACATGCGCGTTCACCACGACGCGCCACTTGGAGCGATCGGCCGTGTGGCCATGCTTGGCCGCGGTCTCCTCGTAGATGCCCCATTGCTTACCCAGCATCTCAGGCCCGCCCGGGATGCCGGCACCGATCGACAGAACACCGAGCCCATGCTTGCCGGCCGCGATCATGCCCGAGGGTGTGATGGTGCTGGCGCAGGCGATCGGGAAGTGCGGGTAGCTGTAGGGCGCGAGGTGAAGCCGCGCCTCTTTCAACTCGAACCAGTCGGTCTTCATCGTGACCGGTTCCTCGCATTTCAGCAGCGCCATGATGGCCGCCAGCGCCTCTTCCATGCGCGGTCGCTGCGTCGAAGGCTCGATGCCCATCATGTAGGCGTCGGACGGCAACGCGCCGGGGCCGCAGCCGAGCATTGTCCGTCCACGCGACATGTGATCGAGCTGCACGAAGCGGTTCGCCACCATCAGCGGGTGATGATACGGCAGGCTGGTCACGCCGGAGCCGAGCCGGATGTAGCGCGTGCGCTCGATGGCGGCGCCGATGAAGATTTCCGGCGAGGCGATGGTCTCCCAGCCGGCGGAATGGTGCTCACCGATCCAGGCCTCGTCATAGCCCAGCTCGTCGATCCATTCGATCAGTTCCATGTCGCGCGCCATGCCGAGCGTCGGATTTTCACCGACGCGATGGAACGGCGCCAGGAAGATGCCGAAGGTGAGCCCCTTGTGATTGCCGGTCTGTGCCATCAAGTCCTCCGTAGACCGGCACAGTAGCACACGCCACGATACGCCGAAGATGGACGACAAAACCGCCCTGCCGCTGGCCCGCTTCACGATCCTCGAAGTGAATGACGCAAAGATGCCGCTCTGCCTGCGTCTGGCGACGTCGCTCGCCGCCAAGATCGCGGCCGATCTCGGCGCCGACGTGCTCAAGATCGAGCCACCCGGCGGCGATCCGGTGCGCCGCGCGCCACCGTACCTGCCGCAGGGCGAAAGCGCGCTCTTCCAGTTCCTCAACACTTCTAAGCGCTCGCTGGTGCTCGATCTCAGCAGCGATACGGGCCGGACCACCCTCAAGGCCCTGCTCGACAAGGCCGATGCCGTGCTGTTCGAGGAACCGGCCGGCTCGGCGGCGCTACTGCGCGCCTCTCGCGCGACGCCGATCGAGATCGCGGCGTTTCCGGTCGAGATGAACGCCGCCAACCGGCCGGTCAGCGAGTTCGCGATCCTGGCGCTGGGCGGGCTGCTGCACATGGTGGGCGAGCCTGAGCGCAAGCCGCTGCGTCTGGGCGGCCATCAGGCCTCCTACGCCGCGGGCCTCACCGCCTTCACTGGACTTACGGCGGCCCTCGCCGCCCGCGATGCCGGCCAGGCGGCGCCCTCCGTCCGCGTATCGTTGGCCGAAGTGATGCAGTGGGTGAACTGGAAGGCCGCTTCCGGCGCGGACGCCGGCGGCACCTCGCCCGGCCGCGAGGGCAGGAACTCGGAGTTCCAGATCGTGCCCTGCCGCGACGGCCATGTGGCCGTGGTCTACACCGTTACACAATGGCCGGCGACGCGCGCCCTGATCGGCGATCCCCGCCTCGGCGACCCGATGTTCACCACCCGCGCCGGCCGCCGCGAGAACATCACCCGGCTCTACGAGATCATCACGCCGTGGTTCGCCGACAAGACCCGCGCCGAGATCCAGAAGGTGGCGCAAGCCAAGGGCGTGCCGTTCGGGCCGATCTTCTCGCCGGCCGAACTCCTGGAGACCGAGCAATATGTTTCGCGTGGATTCCTGACCGAGATGGCGCATCCGACGCTGGGCGCGCTTCGCTTGCCGCAGCTTCCCGTGCAATGGAACGGCCGCTCCTTCGCGCCGCGACCTGCCCCCGAACTGCCGGCCCCGGAGCTCGCGACATGAAAGCGCTCGCCGGCGTGCGCGTCCTCGATTTCGGCCTGCTGACGGCCGGCGCCAATACCTCGGCGATGCTGGCCGACCTCGGCGCCGACGTGATCAAGATCGAGTCCGGCGCCTATCTCGATCCCTTCCGCGTCGTCGGCAAGCCCGACAACGACGAGGGTTGGTGGAACCGCTCGCCGCAGTTCCGCTTCACCAACCGCAACAAGCGCGGGCTCGCGCTCAACCTCAAGGCGCCCGAGGGCCAACGCGTCATCCGCGAGCTCGCAGCTCACTGCGATGTCGTCGTCGAAAATTTTCGCCGCGGCGTGCTCGACCGCGCCGGTCTCGGCTACAAGGACTTGAGCGCGATCAACCCGCGCCTCGTGTTCGCCGCCATTTCGAGCCAGGGCGACACCGGGCCGGAGCGCATGAACGTCTCGTTCGGATCGACGCTCGACGCCACCTCGGGCATCGCCTCCCTCACCGGCTACGAGGGCGAGGAGCCGCGCATCTCCGGCATGGACGTGAACTATCCCGACCAGATCGTGTCGCTGTTCGCCACCGGCATCGTGATCACCGCCGTCATGGAAGCGCGCCGCACCGGCAAGGGCGCGTTCCTCGATTTCTCGCAGCGCGAAGTCGCGTCCTTCACCCTGGGCGAGGAGATCATGGCGTCCTCGGCAGACCCCGTGCGCGCCAGCGGTCGACGCGGCAACCGGGAAGAAGGCGTGGCCCAGCAGGACGCCCATCGCTGCAAGGACGGACGCTGGATCGCCGTCACGCTCGACACGCCGGATCCGGCCATCGACGCCTTCTGCGCCGGCCGCGACAGTGCCGATGCAGTGGCCGCGCTGCTGGCGCGCGGTATCGCCACCGCGCCCTGCAACGATGGCGCCGACCTGCTGCGCGACACCAAGCTGCAGGGCGTCACGCTGGTGTGCGACGAGCGCGGCGGCCTCGTGAAGGGCCTGCCCTATCGTCTCGACGGTAAGGGCATCAGCATCGAGCGTCCCGGCCCCGATCTCGGCCAGCACACCGACGAGGTGCTGCGCGAACTGCTGGGCTACGACGACGCACAATTGAAGAAACTGGCCGATACAGGCGTCACGTCGACGACGCCCACGGTGGGAGAGGTCTGAGCATGGCGCGCGCCGAGGTGAAGAAGCTGATGGAGCGCATGGCCATCCCCGCCATCGCCGCGCCGATGTTCCTGGTGTCGAACCCCGCGCTCACGCTCGCCTGCTGCGCCGAGGGGCTGATGGGCAGCTTCCCCGCCCACGGCACGCGGAGCCGCGAGGAGTTCCAGGCGTGGCTCGACGAGATGCAGGAGGGCATGAAGCGGCTGGAAGACTCCGGCAAGAAGCCCGCGCCGTGGGCCGTGAATCTGGTCGTCCATGCCTCCAACCCGCGCTATCCCGGCGATCTCGAGCTGGTCGAGAAGTACAAGGTCCCGGTGGTGCTGACGTCGAAGGGCGCGCCGGGCGACGCCATCAGGCGCATCCACGGCTGGGGCGCGGTCGCGCTGCACGATATCGCCAACCATCGCCATGCCGAGAAGGCGCTGGAGGCCGGCGTCGACGGCGTGATCGCCGTGGCCGGCGGCGCCGGCGGCCACACCGGCACGATCAATCCCTTCGCGCTGATGAACGAGGTGCGCCAGCTCGGCGATCACTTCGCCATCGTGCTGGCGGGCGGCCAGACCACCGGCCGCGACGTGCTGGCAGCCGAGGCGATGGGCGCCGACCTCGCCTATATCGGCACGCGCTTCATCGCCACCAAAGAAGCGATGGCCGCGACCGCGCACAAGGACATGATCGTGAAGACGCGCGCGACCGACGTCTTCCTCACAGCCTCGATCGACGGTGCGCCGGCCAACTGGCTAACGCCCAGCCTGCTGGCGGCCGGCGTCGACCTCGACGTGCTGCGCACGACTCTGCCCGGCAAGATCGTGGCGGCGGCCGAGAACAAGAAGCGCTGGAAGGACATCTATACGGCGGGCCACGGCGTCGGGAACATCGAGGACATTCCCGCCGCCGCCGACCTCTGCCGCCGCCTGATCCAGCAGTATCGCGAGGCGAAGTCAGAAATGGCGCGCGCGCTGGCGTAGCGACTGTTGCCGATCCTTCGAGACGGCCGCTTCGGGGCATTCACATGCCCCTGTCGCGGCCTCCTCAGGATGAGGTGGGATTGTTGCTGCACTTTCACCTCACCCTGAGGAGCGGCCGCAGGCCGCGTCTCGAAGGGCGGGCGGCAGACGACTTTCCGCCCCGCGCAACGAGGCCGGTGGCGTCGCCGTCGCCCCTGCACTAGGCTCCCCGCTTCTGGAAGTCGGGGGACGTTCGCGTGAAGACAAAGGCAGCCGTTTGCTACGAAGCCGGCAAGAGCCTCGAAATCGAGACGGTCGACCTCGAGGGGCCGAAGTTCGGCGAGGTGCTGGTCGAGATCAAGGCCTCGGGCGTCTGCCACACCGACGAGTTCACGCGCTCCGGCGGCGATCCCGAGGGGCTGTTCCCGGTGATCTTCGGCCATGAGGGCGCGGGCGTCGTGGTCGATGTCGGGCCCGGGATCATATCGCTCAAGAAGGGCGACCATGTGATCCCGCTCTACACGCCGGAATGCCGCCAATGTAAGTCGT
>JAUXRT010000111.1 GCA_030681635.1 Reyranella sp. | reverse complement strand
ACAAGGAGAGTGCGCCGGCGCATGTTGGTTCCTCCCTTACTTCCCTGGTCCGGCTTTGGCGGCGCCGGGCGTTGTCCCTGGATAGGTGGCGCTGAAACCGAACAGGTCGACCAGCGCGTTGGGCTTCATGATCTTGTCGAGGTCCTCCATGCCGGCCTTCGTGGTCGGCTTCAGCCCCAGCGCCAGCGGCCCCTTGGGCGCCTTCCAGTCGCCGATGAACGAGGCCACGGCGTCGAGCGCCTTCAGCGTCGGCGGCCCCTGGATGGTGGAGAAGCCCGCGATGGTCATCAACGCGGTGGCGACGATCTCCTGGGCCTCGGTATTCTCTTCCTTGGCTATTGCCGGCAGCGCCTTGGCGATCAGCCCCGTATCGTCGATCGTGAGCGAGGCGGTGCGCAGGCGGCCGTCGTCCATGGCGCTCGACTTGTCGCTGATGCCGTCGACCACCAGCGCCAGGGTGAGCTTGCCCTGGCCGCGCAGGCTCACTTCCAGCGTCTTCAGCGTCAGCACCTTCTCCTTGCCGTCGATCCTGTAGTCGAGCGCGATGTCGACCGGCACCTTGGGCACGCCGTAGGGCGCAAGGGCCGCGTTGACCTCGTCGTCGCCCGTCCTGCCCTCGAACTTCAGCTTGGCGAAGCGCGGCGCCTCGTCGTCCTTGGCGTCCTTCTTCAGCCGGTCGAAGTCGAGCTCGTCGACCGCGATCTTCTCGATCTTGACCGTGCGCTCCTTGTCGCCGGTCGCAGCGTCGGCCGGCACGACGGCGACCACGTCGGTCAGCACGAAGCCCGAGGTGCCGACGGCGGTGCCGGTCTTGTAGGTGAAGCTCTTCAGCTCGAGCTGCGGCTTCAGTTCCTTCTCGAAGCGCTGCAGCCCGTCCTGCGCCCATGCAGCCGCTGACGATCCGATCGCCAACCCGACCACCAGCAGCGCCGTGCCGAGCCCGGCAAAAATCCCCCGCATCACATCCCCCGTCTGTTGAGGACGGACCCTAACACCGCGGCACACGGGGCCGATACAGCGGCGAGTCAGTGGGACACCACTTGCCGTCACGGCCGCGTGCCCGGGACAGGCCCCAATGCCATGTCCCACAAGGCTTCCGGCGCGAGAGCGGCCACCGGGCCATTGGACACCGAGTGACTCGTTTCAAGTCGCCCGTCCGATCCCAGGACGCGGCGGCGCAGGGTGCGGCGGCGGCGGCTCGACGCCGCGATCTCCGCCCACAGGGCGGCGAACTCCGGGTCCTCGAGCTTCCAGCGATAGACCGTGCCGCGGTTGAGGTTTGCGCGCGCGGCCGCCAGGCGGGCGTTGGCGCCGCGCATCAGTTCGCACAGGAAGGCCACGCGCTTGTCGTCGCTGGCGCGGCGGAAGGGCAAGGGAGGGCTCATCGGGGAACTCCTTTCGGAACCGATGATAGGAGTATAGGAATAGGATATAATCGTCAATAGGCCTATCTTGGGGTCGACCCGTATCGACGCTGTCATTTTGCTGGCACGGCGCCGGCAATCTTGCTTCTCCTCCCTTGATGACGGGGGAGGAGAAACTCGATTCGAGCAGTTCAGCGCTTGCGTCGCTTGAGGATCTGCTCGCCCAGGAAATCGAACAGCGCGGCCGGCACCTCGACGGTTTCCCCCTTGGCGGAAAACGTCGCGGGCGACTCGGAGAAGGAGCGGCTCGCTGTTCTCGACGCTTCGGTGCGATCCGGCTGCAGCTCGCGCAAATGGCGCAGCGCGCTGTCGGTCAGGAACGCGCTGCGGTTGGTGCCGGCCTCCGACGCGGCGCGATCGATGCGCGCCAGCACGCCCTCGTCGACGGTGACGGAAATCTTCACGGCCTTCGCCGGCAGCTCCACCGGCAGCAGGACGCGACCGTACTCCTGGACCTCGGGATCGTGCGCGATGTCTTCCAGCTTCGTCGCTTCAGGCGGCTCCTCGCCGCTGCGGTCCTTGCCGTCGCGGACATAATCGGCGCCGAACTCCGTCAGCCAGCGCAGTGCCTCCTCGACCGAGTCGCCCGCCGCGGTGCAGCCGGGAAGATCGGGCAGGAAGGCGTAGAAGCCGTCCGTGCTCTTCTCGATGATCGCCCAGTAATATCGCAGTGCCATCTTCGTCTCCGTTCGGCGCGGGACCGTCAACGCAGTCTCAGGCCGCTCTGCTTTTCGATGCTTCTCAGCGTGCCGGATGGAATGTCTTTCTTGGGGTGAGGTACGATGGCTATCCCCGGCTTCGTGGGGTGGTGAAATATGTGATGGCTGCCGCGTATGCGGACGCGATGCCAACCGTCGGCTTCCAATCTCTGGATGATCCGGCGGCTATCCATATATCATACCTCTTGTGCCTTTTTATATATGCATAATAACCATCTACTTCGGCGAAATTGAGACATATATCCCGATATTAGGCATATTGAAGGCATATCTTTATACGAAAAGAGGGTCACGTCCCCGATGTCGGATGAAGGGGCCACGTCATGCCCTTCGCCGCCCGATAGCGTTCTGGCCTCATGACGCATCCGGGCCTGTGAACTGGAGTTATCACATGAGCGAGGACCCCAGGGGACTCGAGTCATTGGCATCGGGAGTGACCATCACCATGGCCATCAAGACCGTACCCTTCGATCCGGCAGAACATCTCCGCTCCACCGAAGATCAAGTCGAACTTCTCAATGATGCCTTCGCCACCGGAAATGTCGCGTACATCGCCAATGCTCTTGGAACCATCGCCCGAGCCCACGGCATGTCGGAAGTGGCGCGCGGTGCCGGTGTCACCAGGGAGGCCCTTTACAAGTCGCTCACCAAAAGTGGCGATCCAAAGCTCACGACGTTCGTGAGCGTTCTCAGGACCCTCAAGCTCGATCTCAAGGCATTGCCGGCGTTAGTCACTGGCCGCCCCAAGAAGATCACTCGCGCCCGCAATAGGGGACTGAAGGCTGGATCAACCAGAAAGGCCGCGCGCATTCGAAGCGTGGCTTGAGCGCCAATGAAAACGCCCGCTGACGACAACGGCGAGCGATTCCTTCGGCCAGTTGCCAGCTGCTGACAGCGTTGGGCCAGGAGCGTTCACGGCGTGAGGGATCTGGCGAGCCCGTCCAGAGAGCCGCTGTGGCCTTTCGGTGACCGCGTGGTCATCCCCCGCGTGCCGGCGGTCCATGGGCTAAGGGTGACGCGGGGTGCCCAGCAGGGAAACCATTCAAAACATGGGGGAGGATCGTCGATGATTGCGAGCTTTACCGGTTTGCCTTCGCAATGTGCCGACGGGGGCGACATGAAGGGCGCCGACATTCACCGGGCCTCCAGCACGCTCGAGTCGATGCGCTTTTCGGCCGAGCAGAAGGTCGAGGTGCACGCGACGCTGGAGGCGATCCTCGATCGTCTCGACGGGATGCCGCGTGGGCCGGATGGCTGGGAGGAAACCTGCCTGGTTCTTGCTCTCAACTTTCTAGAGTCGGGCCTTTACGAACGCGCGCTCAAGGAACTGGAGGATTGCGTCCTGCCGGCCGACGAGCGATCGCTCTGGCGGGAGCAGCAGATCAACAGGAACCCTCGACGCTACTCGGTGGTCCGCCTCCGGGCACGACTTGCCGGCGTGAAAGCGACGATCAGGTAGACTCAAGGTCGAGCAGGTGATGCAACCTTCGTCGGATCACCAAGAGTCTTGTTAAGCGCGACAGCCTTCGCGGCAAGACGGCGGGCGGTAAACGCGTCGATGGTCACGCCTTTGGTGATCTCCAGCGTCGCCATTTCGAACTTTCCGCCGGGTTTTAGCCGGGGCTCGATCAGGCGCAGACGCTGTCCGCGCCAGAAGCCGAACAGCACACGCTCTTCCTCGGCGCGGATCAGCAGCACGGGGCCGCGTGCGAAGTAGACGAGATGGCCCCACTTGATCGCCTCGTCCAGGGTCGCGGCCGACTGGACAGCGGCACGCAGTGTTTCGACGCAGTCGCGGCGCCAGCCGCGGAGCGCGCTCACATAGGCGTCGGGGCTGGCGGCCGGTGGGGTCTTCTTCATCATCGCGGGGCGCCCTACGACGCGACCGTGAGGAGATAGCGCGCCAGCGTCCCGCCGCGCTCCGGTGGCAGCAGGGTCGGCGCCTGGTAGAGTTTGACGGTGGCCGCGCAGCCTTCCTCGTTCGACGATTTGGTGAGCGCGGCCAGCCTGTCGAAGTCGGCGGTGGTGTAGCCCGCTTCCTCAAGCAGCCTGTGGACCTCCTGGTTGGTGATCTGCTGCGGTGCTGCCGGCCGCGCCTTGCCGTTCACATAGGCCGCCTCCTGCGCCGTGAGCGCGTGCTTGAAGAGGGTGGCAGCCTTGGCGTCCAGCCGGCCGGGCTGTTGAATCCCGAGCAAGCCGAAATCCCGGCACAGCGCCACGTTCGTGTCCTGCAGGTGTTTTACGAAAGCCTGCATGGAATTGATGGCGGCGAGAGCGGAGGCATCGTCGGCGCGCCGCAAGGTGGGGGCGATGATGTCGCGGCGGACCTCGGCGCCGATGAGGAAAGAGCGCGGCGGGCCTGCCTTGGCGGGGGTCCTCAGCTCGGCCTCGAGGGCTTCGCGGAAACGGGCGTCGAGGGCGGGATTTTCCTTCAGCACCAGGCCGAGCAGGGGCGATTCCCGGATCGTCTGCATGGCCTGGTCGACTGCCGCCGGCTGGTCGGAAAGGATGGCCAGGCTCCCGGAGTCCCTGAGGTATTTCATGCCGGCGTTGGCCAGGACGGCGGCCAGCACTGCCGCGACGACCGCCGCCAGGGCCTGTCCGAGGCGGCCCGTGCGGGTCGCCTTCTTGCTGTAAAAATACGCGCCCACGCCGACGACGACGGCAATGCCGAGGGCTATTCCCCAATTTTCCATCAGCGCCTCATGTGGTGTTCGTCATGCTCTTCCGGACCGCGCGCGTCTCGCGCGCTCAAGGTGCGTGTGAAAGCACTGAAGCGAGCCGGAGGCTCGCGGTCCGGAAGAGCATGAAAGAAGAGCACATCCTAAGCGGGGCGGCCGTCGATCTGCCGGGCGACCTGCTGCTCGGAGCGTTCGTTGGCCATCAGCACCAGGCCGAAGGTCACCACCAGCACGCACACGGTGCTGAGGTAGATTCCGTAGCCCCAGATCATGTCGACGGTCTGCGGCTCGGCGAGGTCGACCCAGTCGAGCGCCAGCAGGCCCACCCGGACCAGGCGGGCCGCGGCGATTCCGGCCAGTGCCACGGCGGCGATGCGGCGGCTCTGCAGCCCATCCTGCCGGCCGCCGCGCCAGGTCTCCCAGGCGGTGGCGCCTGCCAGGCCGCCGACGAACAGCGAGAACACGAGCGACTGCGCGCGCAACGCCGCGCCCATCTGCCAGCTGAAGGTGACCGCGAGCGCGAAGAGGCAGGTGATCGCCGCGGCGACGAGTGCCATGCGCAGCGGCGAGGCCATGCTGGCATTGAAGCGGCGCATGCTCACCCACATGGTGGCGAAGCTCGCGACGCAGAGGCTGTCGGCCGCCACGAAGACGACGGCCGAGGTCGACGGGCTGCGCAGGCTGAACAGCAGCGCGCCGACGCTGCCCAGCACCAGCGCGGCGGCCCAGCTGCGCAGCGCCACGGCGTCGCGGTGGCGATACCAGGCGAGCAGCGACACGCCGGCGGCGACCAGGGTCGTGAAGACGGCCACGAGGTCGAGCGTGGGCAGATGCAGGGTCATGGGCCGCATCCTACGCGAGCGCCGGGAGGGGCGACAGGGCGGGCTGCCGTCAGCGATTGCGGCGCTCGAGGTCCCCCGCAAGCACATCCCGGCAAGACCATGAAGGGAGCCTGGGGGTTGGCGAATTCATTCGCCCCGGGTGGTCATTCCCTGGGGTTGTGGCCCATCGTTGTTGCCCGCGTCTGGCGGCACTCCTACAGTCCGGTGGGGATTCAAGAAGAAGGGGGCTTTCATGGACACCAGGAAACTCAACCGTCGGCAGGCTGTATCGCTGTTGGGAGGTGCTGCTGCTGTGGGTGCTGCAGGGCCGGCATTCGGCCAGGCCGAGCCGCCCAAGCCCGCGCAGATCGTGGTCAACCATTCCGGCGGCTCGATGGGCACGGCGATGCGCAAGGCCTTCTTCAACGGCTACGAGAAGAAGTACGGCATCCGCGTGGTCGAGACGAGCCCGGTCGACATGGGCAAGCTCCGCGCCACCGTCGAGTCGGGCAACGTCGAATGGGACGTGACCGAGATCGGCGGCCAGGACGCGATCCGCGCCACCAAGCTCGGGCTGCTGGAGAAGATCGACGCCAAGATCGTCGACCGCTCGAAGTATCCGCCGACCGCGCAGAATCCCTATGTCTTCGCCTCGTCGGTCTACACCACCATCATCGGCTACCGTACCGACGTCTTCAAAGGCGGCACCCAGCCCAAGAGCTGGGCTGACTGGTGGGATGTGAAGAAATTCCCGGGCGCGCGCTCGATGCGCAACCATCCGACCGACAATCTCGAGTTCGCGCTGATCGCCGACGGGGTCCCGAAGGACAAGCTCTATCCGATCGACTTCGACCGCGCCTTCAAGAAGCTGGACCAGATCAAGCCGGCCGTCACCGTGTGGTGGTCGACCGGCCAGCAGCCGGCACAGCTCCTGCTCGACAAGGAAGTCGTGCTGGCGACCGGCTGGAACGGCCGCTTCTACGACATCATCAAGAAGGGCGCGCCGATCGAGATCGAGTGGAACGAGGGCGCGCTGAAGCAGGGCAGCTTCATCATCCCCCGCGGCGCCAAGAACCCCTACTGGGCGCAGAAGATGCTGGTCGAGCTCGCGATCCCGCAGCAGCAGGCGGTCTATGCCTCGGAACTGGGCTATCCCGGCCTCAATCTCGAATCGCTGAACTATGTCGACGCCAAGGTGAAGCCCTACCTGCCGACCCAGTATCTCGACAAGCAGTTCTGGATCAGCGACGAGTGGTACGCCGACAATGGCGCCAAGGCGCAGGAGCTGTGGAACGCCTGGATGCTGAAAAAGGCATGAGGCCAGCGTGACCGAAGAGTCGGCCGAGCTCCGGATCGAAGGAGCGGCCAAGCGGTTCGGCGAGGTGGCGGCGCTCGACGGCGTGTCATTGCAAGTGGCACGCGGCGAGCTTTTGACCATCCTCGGGCCCAGCGGCTCGGGCAAGACGACGCTGCTCAAGGTCGTGGCCGGGTTCGAGAAGCCCGACGCCGGTTCGGTGAAGATCGACGGCGTCGAAATCACCGCCCTGCCGCCGGCCCGGCGCGACATCGGCATGGTGTTCCAGAACTACGCGCTGTTTCCCCATCTCACGGTGGAGCGCAACGTAGCGTTCCCGCTGGAGATGCGGAACGTGGCCAAGCCCGAGATCGTCTGCCGCGTGGCCGACGCCCTCGCGCTGGTCGAACTCGCGGGCTACGAACAGCGCCTGCCGCGCCAACTCTCGGGCGGCCAGCAGCAGCGCGTGGCCTTGGCCCGCGCCATCGTCTTCAACCCGCGCCTCTTGCTGCTCGACGAGCCGTTCGGCGCCCTCGACCGCAAGCTGCGCGAGACCATGCAGCTCGAGGTGCGCCGGCTGCAGCGTCGGCTCGGCCTCACCACCATCTTCATCACCCACGACCAGGAGGAGGCGCTGGTGCTCTCCGACCGCATCGCGGTGATGGACAAGGGCACCATCCAGCAGATCGCCACGACGACGGAGATCTACGAGCGCCCGGCCAACGATTTCGTCGCCGACTTCGTGGGCGAGAGCAACATCTTCCACGGCACGGTGAGTGCGGTGGGCGCCATCACGCTCGATGGCGGTCGCATGCTCAAGGTGCGAAGCGACAAGTCCGCCGGTGCCAAGGTCGGCGTGCTGATGCGGCCGGAGCGGTTCGATACCGGAGGCGCCAACCAGTTCACCGGCGAGGTGATCGAGTCGGTCTATCTCGGCACCTCGTTCAAGCTGCGGCTTGCCTGCGAGGGCGGTCTCGAACTGCTGGTCCGCCAGC
>JAUXRT010000109.1 GCA_030681635.1 Reyranella sp. | reverse complement strand
ACGACTTCGGGTGGCACGATCTGCGGATACTGCGAGATCGGCAGCACCCGCATCGCCACCAGGCCTGCCAGCACGATCACGATCGACAGGACCGACGCGAAGACCGGCCGGTCGATGAAGAATTTGGAAATCATTTGGGCGGCGGCGCCATGGGCACCGGCCGGACGACATTTCCCGGCCTGACGCGGATGACGCCGTCGACGACGATGCGGTCGCCCGTGCTCAGGCCCTTGCGCACAATCCAGCCGTTATCCAGCTCGCGGGCGAGACGAACCTGCCGCGCGCGCGCGACGTTGTCGGCTTCGACGACATAGACGAAGGCGCCGAGCGGCCCCTGCGAAATTGCGGCCTTCGGCACCACGATGGCATCGGGCATGGTGATGCCGGTCACGTTCACCCTGACGAACTGTCCCGGCAGCAGGCCGCCCTCGTGGTTCGGGAACACAGCGCGGATCAGGATCGTGCCGGTGCGGGGATCGACGGTGCGCGAGCGCGTGTCGACCTTGCCGAGCTGGGGATAGACGGCGCCGTCGCCGAACTGCAGCTCGACCTTCACGTCATCGGAGTCGAGCTGCTTCTCTCGCGACTTGCTGATCTCGTCGAGGGCCCGCATCTCGCTGTCGGTGAAGGTGAAGTTCACGTAAGCCGGGTCGAGCTGGGTGATCGTGGTCAGCAGGGTCTGCTGTGCCTGCACGAGTGTTCCTTCGGGCGGCGAGGTGATGCTGGTGGGACCCGTGACCGGCGCCTTGATCGTCGTATATTCGACGTTGAGCGTGGCGGTCTGGACGTCCGCCTGAGTCGACTGGATCGCGGCGCGTGCCTGGTCGCGGGCGGCGATCGCATCTTCGAGCGATTTCTGCGGCGACACCTTCTGGGCGACCAGGCCTTCGACGCGTTTGTAGTTCTCTTCGGTCTGCGTGAGCGTGGCCCTCGCCTGTGCCGCCTGGGCCTGCGCCCGCGAGAGGGTCGCCTCGTAGGACCTGGGATCGATGCGGAACAGCACGTCGCCGACGTTGACGACGGCGCCTTCGTTGTACTCACGCTTCAGCAGGATGCCGCTCACCTGCGAGCGGATCTCGACGGCGCGGAAGCCGGCGACCCGGCCGGCGAATTGCAGCGGCAGCGGAACGTCGGCGGCCGTGAGCTGGACGATGCCCACCTCGGGCGGCGGCGGGGCAGCAGCCGTTGCCGGCTTCGATGCCGGCCGGCTCCACCAGAATACGCCAGCGCCGATGACGGCGACGACCACACAGGCTGCAACAATGCGCCCGGTCCAGGTTCGCGCGATCATCGACTCATTATCCTCCCCCCTGTCCCGGCATGCCCCGGCATGTCCCGGCGGCTTTGACGCCAAAATGCCCGGTTAATCGTGGCCGTCAATACGGGCGGGTTCAAGGCGCCAGAGCAGGAACAGCCCGGGCTGGGCGGTCGGGCCGGAAAAGCGCCGCGAGCTGGCGCGCATCATGGTTTAATTCGACATCCATGAGGCGAGCCTGTCGAATAGACTACGCAAAGACAAGGGAGGAACGATGGCCAGGCTCGATGGACAAGTGGCACTGGTCACCGGTGCGAGCCGCGGCCTGGGTGCCGCCGTGGCGCGGGCGATGGCGGACCAGGGCGCGGCCGTCATGCTGGTGGCACGCGACGAAGCAGCAGTCGCTGCCGTGGCGCGCGAGATCGTGGCGTCGGGCGGCCGCGCCGAGGCTTTGGCCTGCGATGTCGCCGACTATGGCGCGGTCGCCGGCGCCGTCGCGGCGACGCGTGAACGTCTGGGCGGTCTCGACATGCTGGTCAACAACGCCGGCGTCATCGAGCCGATCGCCGACCTCGCGACGTCCGATCCCGCGACCTGGGCGAACAACATCCAGATCAACCTTGTCGGCGCCTACAATGTCGTGCGCGCGGTGCTGGGCGGCATGCTGAAAGACAGCGGCGGCACGATCGTCAACGTCTCCTCCGGCGCCGCTCACCAGCCGCTCGAAGGCTGGAGCGCCTACTGCGCCGGCAAGGCGGGCCTCGCCATGGTGACGCGCGCCATCGCGCTCGAAACGGCGGGACGCGGTATCCGCATCTTCGGCTTCTCGCCCGGCACGATCGACACCGACATGCAGGTAAAGATCCGCGCCTCGGGCATGAACAGGGTGAGCCGCATCCCGCGCGGCGACCTCTCGCCGGTCGCGCACGCCGTGCGTGGCCTGCTCTATCTCTGCGACGGTGCCAGCGACGATCTGATCGGCCAGGACGTTTCTATGCGCGACGAAGCCTTCCGCCCCCGCATCGGTCTCACTTGAGAAGGACACTGACATGGCGCTCTACGAACTCAGGACCTACACACTCTATGTCGGCAAGATGACCGAGGCGGTGAAGCTCTATCAGGAGCTGGGCTTCCCCGCCCTCCAGAAGGGCGGCCATGACAGGAACCTCGTCGGCTACTTCCAGGGCGACACCGGCACCATCAACCAGATCGTCCATCTCTGGAAATTCGAGGACGATGCCGCGCGCCGCACCCACTGGGCCGCCGTGTTCGCGAACAAGGACTTCACCGAAGGCTTCGCCTCGAAGTTCCGGCCACTGGTGATGACGCAGGAAGTGAAGCTGCTCCATGCCGCGCCCTGGGGACCTCATCCATAGAAGCAAATGCAACCAAGTAATTGCACTCTTCCGAGCTGACTTGCCGCAAGGGGTTGCGCCAGAACGCTAATCAGGCCGCCGCCCGGCTGAGTAGATCGTTCGTGTCTCTCTGCAACCATATGCCTTGCGCCGACGTTGCTTCTTTGTCGCCGAGTGTGTTGGGCGAAGAAGGGCAGAAGCATGATCAGCCATCGCCGGCTTCCGCTTACGATCGCGACGATCCTTGCCTTGGGACTGGGCGGAACCGCCATTCAGGCGAAGGAATTCCGTTCATCCGATGTCCATTCCTTCGACTATCCGACCGTACAGGCCGTCGCCCACATGGACGGACTCATTCGCGCCCGCACCGACGGCCGGCACGGCATTTATATCCTGGGACAGAACGACAAGGATTCGGAGAGTTTCACCGTTGCCCAGCTCAGGAACGGCTCGCTCGACATGGCGCGCGTCAACCTCGCGGCATTCAACAATGCTGTGCCATCGACCATCGTTCCGACACTGCCTTTCCTCTTCAAATCGACGGAGCACATGAGGCGTGTTCTCGACGGCCCCATCGGTGAGGAAATCCTGGCGGACCTGGAGCACTACGGCCTGATCGGCCTCTGCTTCTACGACACCGGGGCGCGCTCGTTCTACAGCGCCAAGCGGCCGATCCAGAAAGCGGCGGACATGAGAGGCCTGAAGGTCCGCGTGCAGCCGTCCGATAAAATGGAGGCCGTGGTCCGGGCGTTGGGAGCCGAGCCGATCCCACTGCCGTTCAATCGGGTCCACATGTCACTGCAGGGCGGCATGGTCGACACCGCGGCCGACAACTGGCCGTCCTACGTCACTTCACGACACTACGAGGTGGCCAGGTACTACAGCATGACCGAACACAGCATGGCTCCGGGCGTGCTGGTGTTCTCGAAGATGGTGTGGGACACGCTGTCCAAGGGCGATCAGGCGATCATCCGCGCCGCGGCCAAGGAATCGGTGCCCTTCATGCGCCAGCAGTGGGAACAGTACCAGACCTTGGAGCGTGAGGCGCTCGAGGCTGCCGGCGCGCAGATCATCACCGATGTCGACAAGAAGTCGTTTTCCGATGCGCTGATGCCGCTTTATTCGACGCTGGTGCCCGAGCCCAGACTGCAGGCCATGGTGAAGCGCATCCAGTCCGACCAACGGCCCAAGGAATATTGAGACGAAACGAACGGCATCGGCCGGCCAAGATCCATCGAGGCAGAACATTCCTGCCCCTCAAGATCACCAATAATCTTGAGGGGCAGGAACGGCATCAGGGTCGGCGGCGCTCCCGCAGCTGGTCTTCGATCATCTTGTTCAGCCCGCCGCGAAGGCGGTCGACGTCGAGTCCGTCCTTCAGCCGCTTGTCTTCCTTCAAGCCGTTCAACACGCTTTCCATGACGTTCGCCGGATTGAAGCTCGGCGGGAAGGAGCGCGGCGGGAACTCCTTGAACGTCGCCACGAACTGGAACACCTCGTCCATCATCCCGTAGGCGCTGCCGATGTGGTTGAGCTGCCAGTCCCAGAAAGTGTTGGACGTGATATCGGCGCGTTCGAAAGGATCCTGCATCACGTTGAATATCTTCTGCAGGCGGAGCGTCGTGAAAGGCTCGGCCCACAAGGCCATCGTGCCTTCCTTGCGCTGCTCGGAGAAGACATACTTGTAGTCGCCCTGGCGCATGGCGACGAGCAGACCATCGTCATCGGAATAGAAGAACTTGTCGCGGGCACTCTTGGTGCCGTTGTTGTTGCCGGCGGTACCGCTGACATTGCGCAGGAAAGCGGACTGGTCGTAGCCGTCGAGGTGCACCTTGTAGGTGACGCCATTGGCGGTGTAGCCGGCCTTGCATTTGGCCACGATGGCCGGCTCACCGGCGACCGCACAGAGCGTCGGGATCCAGTCGTTGTGGCTCATGATCTCGTTGCTCACCGTCCCGGGCTTGATGTTGCCCGGCCAGCGGACCAGGCACGGCACGCGGAAAGCGCCCTCCCAGTTGGTGTTCTTCTCGCTGCGGAACCAGGTCATGGCGCCGTCCGGCCAAGTGTTCATGTGCGGGCCGTTGTCGCTCGAATAGATGACGATCGTGTCGTTCGTGAGCCCCATGTCGTCGAGGGCCTTGAGCAGGGTGCCGACCGTGTCGTCGTGCTCCTGCATGCCGTCGATGTACTCGCTGTCGCCGTGCTTGTAGCGACCGCGGTGCTCGGCGCGGACATGCGTCCTGAGATGCATGCGGGTCGCGTTGAACCAGGTGAAGAACGGCTTGCGCGCCGCCTGTTGGCGCTTCATGAAATCGATGGCCGCGGCCGACGTCTCGTCGTCGATCGTCTCCATGCGCTTCTTCGTCAGCGCCCCGGTGTCCTGGATGGTCTGCTTGCCGATCTTGCCGAAGCGCGGATCGACCGTGGGATCGTCACGATCGCTCGCCTTGCACTTGAGCACGCCGCGCGGCCCGAACTTGGCGCGATAGGCCGGGTCCTTCGGATAGTCGGGCAGTTCCGGCTCTTCCTCGGCGTTGAGGTGGTAGAGGTTGCCGAAGAACTCGTCGAAACCGTTCACGGTCGGCAGCGATTCATTGCGGTCGCCGACATGGTTCTTGCCGAACTGGCCGGTCGCATAGCCGAGGCTCTTGAGCAGGCCGCCGATCGAGGGATCGAGCTGGCTCATGCCCATCGGCGCACCGGGGAAGCCCACCTTGGTCAGGCCGGTGCGAATGCCATGCTGGCCGGTCAGGAAGGCGGCGCGGCCCGCGGTGCAGGATTGTTCGCCGTAGTAATGCTGGAGCTTGATGCCTTCGCGGGCGATGCGGTCGATGTTAGGCGTCTCGTAGCCCATCAGGCCGCTCGAGTAGGCGCTGATGTTGGCGATGCCGATATCGTCGCCCCAGATGACGAGGATGTTTGGCTTCCGACCACCTGCCGGAGGCGCCGCCGGCGTCTGCTGAGCCTGAGCCTGCTGAACCGGTGCGCCGAGGCCGATCGTCCCCAGCACGGATAGCGCGGTACCCGCCATCAGCATCCTGCGGCGGCTTGAAAGCTTGCTGTCGTCCTTGTTCGACTTGTCGCTCATTTCACTCTCCTCCTCTGACGATACAGCGGAACCCGACGTGACTGGTCGAGGTGTCGACCGGCTCGGCATGGCGTGCCGCAGGACGATAACGCCGGCAGTAGCTCGGCGCACACAAATGCGACCCGCCCTTCAAAACCTTGCGTGGAATGCGCACGGCCGGTTGGGTCGGGTCATAGCTCGCCTCCATCGCCACGCCGCGCGGATTCTCCGGCACGCAGCAGGCCTTGGGGGCATCGGCGGTATGCTTGGTCGAATACCAATCGGCGGTCCATTCCCAGACATTGCCGATCATGTCATGCACGCCGTAGCCATTGGCCGGAAAGGCGCGCACCGGCGAGGTCCGGGCATAACCGTCGGCCTTGAGATTCTCGATCGGGAAGTTTCCCTGCCAGGTGTTGGCCATATGCCTGCCGCCAGGTGTCATCTCATCGCCCCAGGCGAACTCCGCGTCATCGAGGCCGCCACGCGCGGCGAACTCCCATTCCGCCTCGCTCGGAATCTCCTTGCCGGCCCATTTGGCGTAGGCCTCGGCATCGCGATAGGCGATCTGCACCACGGGATGATCGTCGAGGCCGCCGATGTGGCTGCCCTTGCCGTAGGGCCGGCGCCAGTTGGCCCCGAAGGTGAAGCTCCACCACTGGCTCCAGTCGCGCAGATCGACCTGATGCGACGGCGGCGTGAAGACGAGGCCGCCGGCCTTCAGCATGTGGGGCAAGGCGCCGGGATAGTCCTTGGGGTCGGGCGCGATCTCGGCCCAGGTGACGTGGCCCGTCGCCTGGATGAAGGCGCGGAACTGGGCGTTGGTGACCGGCGTCGGATCGATCCAGAAACCATCGACCGCAACCGTGTGGGCAGGAGCCTCCTCGGCATAGTGGCCGTCCGAACCCATGCGGAAGGTTCCGCCGGGGATGCGGATCATGTCTGCCGTCGACGCGGCGGGATTCTGCAGCGTGTCCATCATTTGAGTTCGAACGGATAGATGACCTTCCAGTCGTTCTTCATGTCGACGACCGCCCATTTGCGACGGACCGCCTCGTCCCACGCCTTGTCCAGCTTGCCGATGTGCGATTGCCGGTCGTAGGCGTATTCGCGCACCGCGTCAGTGTGATGAACGAGGCCCATGAAGCGCGCGCCCGTCCCGGCCGCGGTCCATTCCAGCATCTGCTGGTCGCCATCGGAGTTGCCGAAAGCGAAAACCGGCCGCCGCCCGATGAAATGATTGATGCCGACCGGCTTGCCCGGGCCGTCGTCGACGAATTCGACCTTTGCCTCCTTCATCAGCACCGGCACGCCGTCGGGCTGCAGGACGAACTTGGTGACGCCGGAAGAACCCACCACCTGTTCCGGCGGAATGCCATAAATCTGCTCGGTCCACGGCCGCATGAACTCGATGCCGCCGCCCGAGACGATGAAGGTCTTGAATTGATTGGCGCGCAGGTAGGCCAGCAGTTCGAGCATCGGCTGGTAGACAAGATCGCTGTAGAGCCGGTTGAAGCGCGGATGGCGCGCCGTGGCGATCCAGTCGTTGACGGCCTTGCTGAACTCCGCCGTCGTCAGGCCGGTGTGGGTCGCCGCCATGATCTCGAGCAGGCCCTTCTCGCCCATGGCGGCCATTGCCGCCTTGTCGTCGGCCAGGACCGACTTGAAGGGCTCCAGTGTTTTCCATTCCGGACGCTGCGGCGCCAGCGCCTTCACGCGATCCATGGCGAAGGCGACCTGGAAATAGACCGGCTGCTCGGTCCACAGCGTGCCGTCGTTGTCGAAGGTGGCGATACGTTCAGCCACCGGCACGAAATCGGGCCCGCCGGTAGCGGTGCTTCGGGCGACAAAATCGAGGATCGCCTTTTTAATCGGCCCGTCGTTCCACGAGGGCAGCGGATCCGCCTGGCCGAAGGATGGCGGCGCGGTGGAAAAGACGACGGCCGCGGCGGCAAGGCCCGTGACGATTGCTCTGCGGCGCATGACCACCTCTCGATACCGAACTCTACCGCACTAGGCCGCAGCCGCGCATCAATTGCAATTGAACACGCAGGTATGCGCAGCCACAGTGACGTATATGGTCATGACGCCCCCCGCCGGAGCGGACGACGCCACCAAGAAACTGCTGCCGTGGCTCGTCGCGGTGGCGTTCTTCATGCAGTCGCTCGACACGACCATCCTGAACACGGCCGTACCCGCCATCGCCAGGGCCATGGACGTGACGCCACTCAGCGTGAAGTCGGTGCTGGCGAGCTACACGCTGAGCCTGGCCGTCTTCATTCCCATCAGCGGCTGGATGGCCGACCGGTTCGGCACGCGGGCCGTCTTCGCCACCGCCATCGGCCTGTTCACGGTGGGCTCCGTGCTCTGCGGCCTGTCGACCAGCATCGAGATGCTGGTCGCCTGCCGTATCCTGCAGGGCGCGGGCGGCGCCATGATGATGCCGGTCGGCCGCATGACGCTCGCCCGCACCTATGACAAGGCCGACCTCGTCCGCGCCATGAGCTTCGTCGCCATCCCCAGCCTGGTCGGGCCCATGGTCGGCCCCATCGCCGGCGGACTCATCATCACCTACCTGCATTGGAGCGTGGTGTTCTTCGTCAACATTCCCGTCGGCCTGCTCGGCCTCTACTTCGTCCGGCGCCATCTGCCGGATTATCGCGAACAGAAGACCCATCCGCTCGACATCGCCGGCCTGGTGCTGTTCGGCGGCGGCATCGCGTTGCTGTCCTACGTCCTCGAAGTCTTCGGCGAAAACACGCTGAGCGGGCCGGAGATGCTGGGCCTGCTCGCCGTCGCCGCGGTTCTCCTTGCCAGCTACGGCATCCGCGCGACGCTGACGGCCTTCCCGCTGCTCAACCTCGGCCTGTTCCGGCTGCGGACCTTCCGGGCCTCGGTGTCCGGCGGCTTCTTCACCCGCCTCGGTCTCGGCGGCATCCCGTTCCTGTTCCCGCTGCTCTACCAGATCGGTCTCGGCCTCTCCCCGATCCAGTCGGGGCTACTGGTGTTGCCGCAGGCGGTGGCCTCGATCGGCCTGAAAACCTTCATGCCGGCGATCCTGGCACGCCTGGGCTACCGCAACGTGCTGGTCGGCAACACGATCATTGTCGGCCTCATGATCATGTCGTTCGCGACCGTCGGCAGCGAGACGCCGGTCTGGCGGATCGTCGTCCAGGCCTTCATCCTCGGCTTCTTCACGTCGATGCAATACACCAGCATGAACACGCTGGTGTATGCCGACGTCTC
>JAUXRT010000090.1 GCA_030681635.1 Reyranella sp. | reverse complement strand
CTCGATCGCGCCGCGCAGCAGTTCATTCTGTTCACCGGCATCGAGCGTATGGTCGGTTCGCACGCTCATCAGGCGGAGAAAGAAGCGCGAGATCCAGGCGACGCCGCGCGCCATCGGCCCCAGGATCGCCAGCGTGACCACGATGGACGGCGCCAGGATGAGTGCTACCCGGTCGGCCCGCAGCAGCGCCCAGGTCTTGGGCATGACCTCGGCGAAGATCACGACCAGCACGCCGATCGCGAGCGTGGCGTAGACGACGCCCGCGGCGCCAAACAGCGCCGTGAGCACCGCGGTCGTGAGCGAGGCCGAGAAGATGTTGACCACGTTGTTGCCCAGCAGCACGGCGCTCACCGTCTCGTCCTTGCGGTCGAGCAGGTCGTTCACCATCGTCGCGCGCTTGTTGCCTTGCTGGGCGAGCCGGTGCATGCGCTGGCGCGACGCGCCGGTGATCGCCGTCTCCGCCGCCGACAGGTAGGCCGCGAGCAGCAGGCAGAACAGGACCAGCGGGCCGGCGACGTAGAGCGGCACGTCGAAGTGAAGGTCGGCTTCCATGATGGCCTCAGGCCGCGATGGCGTCGGTGAGAAGGCCGTGCAGGACGGTCTCGTCGACCTCGCGGCTCACGAACGCCCCGCCGATGCCGCGCGCCAGGACGAAGGCGAGCTTGCCGCCCTCGGCCTTCTTGTCGCCGCGCATATGGCCGATCAGCCGGCCGGCGTCCCAGGCGCGCCGATTGTCGCCGCCGATCGAGCGCAGCCGCATCGGCAGTCCGACCGCCGCCAGGTGGGCACGCACACGGCTGGCGTCCGCCGATGGACAGATCCCGAGGCGGGCCGACAGGTCGAAGGCCATCGCCATGCCGGCGCCCACGGCCTCGCCATGCAGCAGGTCGGAACCGAAGCCGGTCTCGGCCTCCAGTGCATGGCCGAAGGTGTGGCCGAGGTTGAGGAGCGCGCGCAGGTCGGTGGTCTCGCGCTCGTCGGCCGCCACGATGCGCGCCTTGGAGAGGCAGCTCTGCTCGATCGCGTAGGTGCGGGCGGCGGCATCGCCGGCCAGCACCGCGGCGCCGTTCTTCTCGCACCAGGCGAAAAATTCGGGATCGTCGATCAGCCCGTACTTCGCCACCTCGGCATAGCCGGCCAGCAGCTCGCGCCGGGGCAGGGTGTCGAGCACGCCGGTATCGGCCAGCACCAGCCGGGGCTGATAGAATGTGCCCACCAGGTTCTTGCCGTGGCGCGTGTTGATGCCGGTCTTGCCGCCCACCGAGGAATCGACCTGGGCGAGCAGTGTGGTCGGCACCTGGATGAAATCGACGCCGCGCAACAGCACCGATGCCGCGAACCCGGTGAGGTCGCCGACCACGCCGCCGCCCAGCGCCACCAAGGTCGACTTGCGGTCCGGACGGTGGTCGAGCAACTCGTTCATCAGGCGGCCGAAGGAGGTGAACTCCTTGCTGCTCTCGCCCGCCGGGACAGTGACCTGCGTGGTGTCGACGCCGGCATTGCGGAAGGAGGCGGCGAGGCGTTCGCCGTAGAGCGGCGCCACCGTCTCGTCGCTCACGATCGTGACGCGGGGGGCGGCCAGCAGGCCGGCGCTGAGTGGGCCGGCGCGGTCGATCAAGCCGGGCCCGATGGCGATATCGTAGGCGCGGCCGGCGAGATCGACATGGACGGTGCGCGGCGCGTGCGGGAACGTGCTCATGCCATATTTCCGGTCGATTGGGTTCCGGTCGATTGGGCCTGGAGGTAGGCGCGCAGGGCCTCGATCGTCTGATCGGTCGTGCGGTCGGCGGGTTGGGCGGTCGACTCGACGACGATGTCGGCCTCCGCGTAGACGGGGTAACGTTGTGTCATGAGGTTGCCGAGAATCTCCCTGGGGTCGCCCTGGCGCAGGAGCGGTCGATGGGTCCGTCGCTTGACGCGCTCGAACAGCACATCGAGATCGGCGCGCAGCCACACAGTCACCGCCTTGGCGCGCATCAAGCTCCGCGTTTCGGTGTCCATATAGGCGCCGCCGCCGGTCGATAGCACATGCGGCGGCTCGTCGAGCAGGCGGGCGATGACGCGGCGTTCGCCGGCGCGGAACTCGGCCTCGCCGTATTTCTCGAAGAATTCACCGATGGTGCAGCCGGCGGCATGCTCGATCTCGTCGTCGGCGTCGACGAATGGCAGGCCGAGGCGCAGCGCCAGCCGCTTGCCGATTGCGCTCTTGCCCGCGCCCATCAAGCCCACAAGGGCGACGGTGCGCGGCACGGAGAAGGGGGGAGAGGCGTCCATGACGAACTGCAAACATGCATGTCGCCCATTCTGCCCTTGGTTTCAAGCGACTGGGCCTGGGATGCGCGGCGATTGCCGCCCCCCGGGGCAAATGCGCTTCGCGCAATTGCTCCTTCTCCGGCAGCCGGGTAGTTTGCCCGCGCCGTGCCCCTGTTCCGTTCTCGCAACCATTTTCGCGTCCCCACCCTGAGGCTTGGCCCCGTGGTGGCGGTCGTCATCGTCGGCCTGCTGATTGCCGGCCTGGTGGCGCTGGCTGTGATCGAGCCCCGCCCGCCGTTGCGGCATTTCGAGGTGCCCGTGTCCAATGAACGCTTTGCGCGCTAGCCTCCTCGCCGCCGCGACGATCGGCCTGGCCTCGGTCGCCCTCGTCTCGATCGGCGTGGCAGGCTGGGCGCAGACCGCCAATTTCGACACCCGTCCGACAGGCTTCCTCTCGGTCAGCACCGGCGGCATGCCGCCCGCCGCCTGGTCCGGCACCTCGCTCGCCACGGCCAAGCGCCTGGTCTCGGCGCTGCCGGCCGCCCCGCGCAGCCGGGCGCTGCGCGATGTGCAGTTCAAGGTCCTGGTGAGCCAGCTCACCCCTCCGGCGGCCGACGGCAGCCCGCCACCCACCCTGTTCGCCCGCAAGGTCGATCGACTGGCCGCGATGGGCGAGGCCGAGAGCCTGAACGAGATGGTGCGGTCGGCCGGCGGCTACGCCGATCCGGCGATCGCCGCCGTCGTGGTCGATTCCCTGATGATGGCGGGAGAAAAGGAAGGCGCCTGCGCGATCGCGCGCAGCCATCCGCTCGTCGAGCCGTTCAAGCGCCGGGCCGACG
>JAUXRT010000088.1 GCA_030681635.1 Reyranella sp. | reverse complement strand
TGCCGTAGGCCGAGAGCGCGGCGCCGCGATGGCTGAACACCACGCCCTTGGGATTGCCGGTGGTGCCCGAGGTGTAGTTGAGCGAGATCGCGTTCCATTCGTCGGCGGGATACTGCCAGGCGTAGTCGGGATCGCCGTCGGCGATGAACTCCTCCCACGTCGTGTCGCCGATCTGGGCGCGGTCGTCGCAGGCCGGATCGTCGATGTCGACGACCAGCGGCTGGACCTTGGCGATCGCCAGCGCCTCGGTGATGACGCGGTGATACTCGCGGTCGACCAGCAGCACCTTGGTCTCGCTGTGGTCGAGGATGAAGGCCAGCATCGCCGCATCCAGCCGGGTGTTGAGCGAGTTCAGCACCGCGCCGGTCATCGGCACGCCGAAATGCGCCTCGTACATCTCGGGAATGTTGGGGGCCATGATCGCCACCGTGTCGCCGACGCCGATGCCGACCTTCTCCAGGGCCGAGGCGAGGCGGCGGCAGCGCGTATAAGTCTCGGACCAGCTCTGGCGGCGGGCGCCGTGCACGAGGGCCACGTGATCGGGATAGACGCTGGCGGTGCGCTCGATGAACTGCAACGGCGTCAGCGCGGCGTAATTGGCGGCGGTCTTGTCGAGGTCGCGTTCGTAGATGTTGCGCGACAGCAGCGGCGCCTTGTGCGGCGCGGGGCGGGCGGCGGGCGTGCGGGCGGCGGCGGCGCGGCTCTTGACCGAGCGGCGGAGCGCGGGCCGGACGATCGGCGTCGGCCGCTTGGCGATCGCGGGCTTCTTCTTGGCCAGCGCCTTCTTTACGGCCGGCTTCCTCTTCTTCGGCGTGACGGCTTTCTTCGCGACCTTACGCTTCGCGGCTCGCTTGCCCTTGACCGGAACTTTTTTGGTTTTGCGCTTGGCCATGCCCAGATCCGTTTCCTTCACCCGAAGCGTTGCATCTACTCCAGCCTGAGGCCCGTCGCTAGGGCATGACCAGGTTGAAGGAGTCGAGAAACCGGCGCGTATCGGGCTGTGCCTCGATTCCGGGGTCGCCGGTGACGGTGAGTTGATAGAGCCGGCTGCCGGCCCACCAGATGCGGACGGCCGCGTTGCTGCTCGGCTGGATGACGAGGAATTCGCGTCCGGCGCTGTTGCCGCCGGCCAGCACCTTCTCGCTGCGCAGCATGCCGTCGGCCGCCATGCCGTCGCGCACGCGGTCGAGCACCTGCTCGGCCGGGACGGCGCGGGAGAGGCGGTCGGGATATTCGAGCCAGGAGACGAGGTAGGAGACCTTGCCTGCCTCGACCACGGCCTCGGTCATGGGCGCGGTTTCGTCGCCGCCGACGGGAATGGGCACGACGTTGGTCCTGGGCGTCCCGGGCATCTCGATCCGGAAGCCGCCGTTTTCCGGCCGGTATTCATTCCAGTTCTGCGCTGCAGCGTCGGCCGCTGCCGCGCAGACCATCACAAATCCCAGGCCTATCGACACCAGTGCCTGCAACACCCCGCCCCCTTGTCACGTGGACGATCCTAGCGCATCAAACGCTGGGAGGAACCATGGCGACTGGTGACAAATACCGCGCGCTGCATGCGCGCTCGCTGAGCGACCCCGAGGGATTCTGGGCCGAGCAGGCCCAGGCGATCGACTGGACGAAGCGCTGGGACAAGGTGCTCGACGCGGCCAACCCGCCTTTCTATCGCTGGTTCGCCGGGGCCGAACTCAACGCCTGCCACAATGCGCTCGACCGGCATGTGGACGGAGGGCGCGCCGACCAGGCGGCGCTGATCTACGATTCGCCCGTCACCAACACCAAGAAGAGCTTCACCTATCGCGAGCTGCGCGACCAGGTGGCGAAGATCGCTGGCATGATCGCCGCGCAAGGCGTGACCAAGGGCGACCGCGTCATTCTTTATATGCCGATGATCCCCGAAGCGGTGATGGCGATGCTGGCCTGCGCGCGGCTGGGCGCGATCCATTCGGTGGTGTTCGGCGGCTTCGCGGCCAAGGAGCTTTCCAGCCGCATCGATGATTGTGTGCCCAAGCTGATCCTGACGGCCTCGTGCGGCATCGAGCCCACGCGCGTCGTGCAATACAAGCCCTTGATCGACCAGGCGATCGAGCAGGCCACGCACAAGGTGCCCAGGGTGATCGTGCTGCAGCGGCCGCAGGCCGAGGCCGCGATGGTGAAGGGCCGCGATCTCGACTGGAACGAGGCGCTGGCCGCCGCCAAGCCGGCGCCGTGCGTGCCGGTGAAGGCCACCGATCCGCTCTACATTCTTTATACGTCCGGCACGACCGGCCAGCCCAAGGGCGTGGTGCGTGACACCGGCGGTTATTGCGTGGCCTTGGCCTGGTCGATGAAGAACCTCTACGGCGTGAAGCCGGGCGAGGTCTATTGGTGCGCCTCGGACGTGGGCTGGGTCGTAGGCCACAGCTACATCGTGTACGGGCCGCTGATCCACGGCGCGACCACCATCCTCTATGAGGGCAAGCCGGTGGGCACGCCCGATGCCGGCGCCTTCTGGCGCGTGATCTCCGAGCACAAGGCGATGGCGCTGTTCACCGCGCCGACGGCATTCCGCGCCATCAAGCGCGAGGATCCCGACGGCAAGCTGCTGAAGACCTATGATCTCTCCAAGTTCCGCACGCTCTTCCTGGCGGGTGAGCGCGGCGATCCGCCGACGGTGGAATGGGCGCAGAAACTGTTGGGCGTGCCGGTGGTCGATCACTGGTGGCAGACCGAGACGGGCTGGGCGATCTGCGGTAACTTCCAGGGCCTCGATCCGATGCCGGTGAAACTCGGCTCGACCTCGGTGCCGTCGCCGGGCTGGTATCTCGATGTGCTGGACGAGAACGGCAAGAAGATGAAGCC
>JAUXRT010000075.1 GCA_030681635.1 Reyranella sp. | reverse complement strand
TGACCGCGCAGCTTCTCCATGTCGGCCACGAGATGGTCGGTGGTGTTGTCCTGCAACTCGCCCAGCGGCATCGAGCGGCCGCAGCCGCGCTGATCGAGGACCACGATGCGGTAGAATTGGGGATCGAAGAAGCGCCGGTGAACCGGCGCCGATCCGGCGCCCGGGCCACCGTGCAGAAAGAGCACGGGCAGGCCTTCGGGGTTGCCGCTCTGCTCCCAATAGACAGTGTGCCGCCCGTCGACCGCCAGCATGCCACTGGCATAGGGCGAAATCTCCGGGAAGAGGTCGGAACGAAGGGGTGTCTCTGAGCGTGGCATGTTTGTGTCCGCGATCATCACTGCCATAGCGGCGTTCGCCATTCCAGCCCTGCGGCGATTGCCGCCGCCGTGGCCGAGCGTCTAAGGTTGGTCGGGCGCCAAGGAGGGTCAGTGTTTTTTCGCCGCATTCCGGTGCTGGTTGCGCTGCTCCTGGCCGTTGGCGCCTGCGCCGCCGGGAACAGTTCGCAGACAACCGCCTCCGCCGGGTCCTTTCCGGTCCTGCCGGCGGCGGTCGAACGCGAGGTCGGCGGGGCCTATCCTGACGCCGCGCTGCAGGCCTATGTCGATCGTGTCGGCCAGAAACTGGTCCGCAGCTCCGCCCTCACGGGGCCCTACCGCTTTGTCGTGCTCGACCTGCCAGTGGTCAATGCGCACGCCTTGGGCGGCTATGTCTTCGTGACGCGCGGGCTTCTCGCCGTGCTCGACGACGAAGCCGAACTTGCGGCCGCCCTCGGTCACGAACTTGGCCATCTCACCCAGCGCCATGCCGCCCAGCGCGCCCGCGCCCGGCAAGGCGTGCTGGAGGCCGCCCTCGAGGCGGCGACCACGACCGGGTCGGTAACGGTCGGCCGCTCGGTGGCGCGCGACGGGCTGATTGCCTTGCGGCGCTATTCGCGTGAGCAGGAACTCGAGGCCGACCGGATCGGACTCGGCTACATCGTGCAGGCCGGATACCGCAGCAGTGCGATGGCCTCCCTGATCGACAGGCTGCGCCAGCAGGCCCAGCTCGAGGCCCAGCTTCTGGGCGAGGCGCCGGACTCCTTCGATCAGCGCAGCGCCACCTCGACCCATCCCGCCCCCTTCGAAAGGAAGGGCGCCCTTTCGGCCGGCGGCGCGGCGATGACCGGCGAGTCTGCCCGCCCGGCCTATCTGGCGGCGATCGACGGCATGTCGGTCGACGATGCGCCCGACGAGGGCTTCGTGCGCGGCCGGGCCTTTCTGCATCCGATACTGAAGTTCGCCTTCGAGGCTCCCGGCGATTTCCGGTTGTTCAACGACCAGGATGGCGTCCTGGGCGTCGGACGCGACCGCTCGTTGCTGTACTTCGGTTGCTCCCGCGATCGTGTGCCGGGCCCGCTCAATGAATGGATGCGCGACACGCTGAAGCCGACGCCGACCGACATCCAGGCCATCGAGATCGGCGGGGCGGAGGCGGCCATCGGGGCCCGGCCGCGCGGCTCCGACACCAGCCTTGGCCAGGCGCGCTACGTACTGGTGCGCCACGGCGACCGCATCTGCTTCTTCAATCTGTTGAGCGAGGGCCCCGACCGCGATCGCCGCATCGCGGTTCTGGTCAATGCCGCGCGCACGTTCCGCACGCTGTCGGATGCGGAGGCCGCGGCGCTTCGGCCCTATCGGCTGCGCGTGGTCCCGGCGGCCGGGACCTCGCCGGCCCAGCTGGCGGCGCGGCTGCCCTACCGGGACCTCAGGATGGAACGGCTGCTGGTCCTGAACGGCGTCGATGCGCAGTCCGAACTCGCGCGCCTGTCCGAGATCAAGACCGTCGAACCCTGAACTCCGGACATGAAAAAGGCGGCGCGACATTTGTCGGCCGCCTTTTCAGCTATTCGGGATCGGGCGGCCTTCAGGCCACCTTCTGCAGCACGCTGTTCAGCTTCTGCGTGGCAAGATCCTTGTCGATGCGTTCGACCGCGGCGAGCTCGCGGGCCAGCCGGTCCAGCGCCGCCTCGTAGATCTGGCGTTCGCTGTAGGACTGGTCGGGCTGGCCGGCGTTGCGGTGCAGGTCGCGCACCACTTCGGCGATCGACACCGGGTCGCCCGAGTTGATCTTGGCTTCGTATTCCTGGGCGCGGCGGTTCCACATGGCGCGGCTCACGCGGCTGCGGCCCTTGAGGGTGACCAGCGCGCTTTCCATGATCTTGCGCGAGGAGAGCTTGCGCAGGCCGGAAATCTTCGCCTTCGCCACCGGAACGCGCAGCATCATGCGCTCTTGTTCGAACGAGATGACGAACAGGTCGAGCTTGAACCCGGCAATTTCCTTCGCTTCGATGTCGATCACGCGGCCGACACCATGGGTCGGATAAACCACGAAATCGCCCTTCTCAAAGGCAAATTCCTTCGCCTTCGGCGCTGTCTTCTTCGGCTTCGCCATATCAAGTCCCTTCACGTCAAACCCCGCATTCAGCGATACCGCGACCCACCGCGCACGCTCCCCTGCGTGCTCGACCCGGACGTCCGTATCGGTAAGTTGCTTTCGGCCACCGAATAGGATACCGAGCCCGCGGCGGACCGGACCCCGGACCGCTTCTTGCCCGATCCTTATACCAGAGATTTGGGTCGGAGTCGCGGGCGATGTTGCATTTCGGCAACGGTCTACCTATGCGACAACCGCATAGCGATCGCAAAACTGCGCCAAAAAGCCCGAAAGGCTAACGTTTTGCTGGGTTTTTGCTGAAATACTTGTCGAACTTGTCTTTTTCGTCCTTGAAATTGTCGGCGTCGGTCGGCGCTTCACCCTTGCGGGTGATGTTCGGCCATTCGACGGACAGCGTGCGATTGAGTTCCAGCCACTTCTCCAGGCCCTTCTCGGTATCGGGCTGGATGGCCTCGACCGGACACTCCGGTTCGCAGACGCCGCAGTCGATACACTCGTCCGGATTGATGACCAGCATGTTCTCGCCCTCGTAGAAGCAATCCACGGGGCAGACTTCGACGCAGTCCATGTACTTGCACTTGATGCAAGCCTCGATCACGACATAGGTCATCAACGGCTCCAGCTACGAGCGGCCGCGTGATTAACGCGTGCGGTCAGCGCGCGCAAGGCTGCCAATTCACGCAGAGTCAATTTCATCATACAACGCCCGAGCCTCGGGAGCGGGGCCCCGGCGATCGCCGAGGGCCACGATACGCACCACGCGCACACGCGGCCCCAAGGCAAACGTCAGTACCATATCGGGCGCCACCAGCGCGTGGGGTTTGCTGACGATGCGGCCATCGAGCCGGCAGCGCGACTTTTCGATATAGCGCGCCGCCAGGGTGCGGGACTTGAAAAAGCGTGCGTGCCAAAGCCACTTGTCGAGCCGCATCCGCGCCAGGGCCTCCCTCGTGCGACGCCAGGGCGGCTATTTCTTTCCGCCGAGCTTCAGCTCGAGCAGCTTGGCGAACGGCGAATCGGCTGCCGGGGCGTCGCTCTTCGTCTCCGTCGTGGCGTAGAGCCGGAGCGCCGGCCCACCGCTATCGCGACGCGGCGGGCGGGCACCGCGTGGCGGGCCGCCGCGATCCTGGCGTGGTCCGTCCTTGCGAGGCGAATCATTGCGCGGACCATCCTTGCGGGGTCCGTCGTTGCGCGCGCCGTCCTGCCGCGGGCCGCGCGGCCCGTCCTTGCCCGGCGCCTGCCGGGGCGCGTCGGCGAAGAACTGGCGCTCGTTGGGCGGCCGCTCCGGCCGCTCGCGGCGCTGCTGCTCGCGTTGCTGACGCTGCTGGAGACGCTGGCGCTCGCGCTGCTCCTCGCGCTCGCGCACGAAGCGCGGCTTCATCGAGAAACTGTGCAGCGGGCCGGAGGCCTCCGACGGCGGATGTACGCGATAGCCGAGCGCCTGCATCACATTGGCCATCTCGGGCTCGGAGCAGCCGACCAGCGACATCATCTGCGGCGTGGCGCGGAAATGGCCGGGCTGTAGCGGCCGCGGGCCTTCCGGCTTCTTTTCTTCCTTCGGTGCCTCGACGGCTGCTGTCTCGACAGGTGCAGCCTCATCGCCCACGGGAGCTTCGGTGGCGGGCGCTTCAGCGGCAGGTGTCTCGGCGGCAGATGCCTCAACGACGGGGGCCTCAGCGACTGGGGCCTCGACGACCGGAGCTTCGATAGCGACAGCTTCCACGACGGGCGCTTCGGGCGCCGGTTCGCTTTCGCCGAATGCCGCCGCCACGATCGCCCATTCGCTGATCTCGTCGGCAGACTGCGGGCCCGACGGGGCGGCCGTGGAGGGAGCGGCGGGCGTTGCGCCTGCGGGCTTCTTTTCCTGCTGCGTGCGGCGCGCCGTCTCGCGGCTCTCGCGTACCGCCTGGCGTGCCATCGCCGCCAGACGCTCGACCATGTCGGCACGGATCGCGTGATCGCCGAGGGGCAGATAGCCGATGGTGGCGTAGAAATCGCGCTCCGCGTCCTTCGGCAGATCCATCGACGTGCGGCCTTCGGCCGGCAGCGGCGGGATGGTCTCGCGATTGCGGGCGATCATCCAGAGGCCGGCGCGGAGCCGAATCGGCACCGGCTTCAGCATGCTGGGGAAGTAGATCGAATAGACGCCAACCCGGACGCCGAGCCGCGCCAGCGCCTTGCGATCGTCGTCGCCGAGCTGGGCGAGCTGGTCCTCGATCGGACGGCGCGACAGGACGCCGAGGCTCTCCGAGAGCTGGAAGATGACCCCCCGGGCGCCAGCCGGCAGCTCTGCCGTCGCGCGGGCATCCATCAATTCCGAAAGACCGAGGCGAATGCGGGTTTCCACCCAGGCGGCGGCGCGCTTGCGCACCTCCTCACGGGCCGGCCCATCGAGCAGGTCAGTGGCCAGCGCCTCGACCTTGGGCGCCAGGATGTCGCCGCTTGGCAGCAGGCGGGCAACCGGACCGCCGCCCCAGCAGACGCGCAACTGGGAATCGAACACGATCTCGCCGTCGGCGGAGCTGGCGAACGCCTGCAGGCGCGCCGGCAGGTCCTGACGCAACGCGCGGAGCGCGGCACTCATCACGGCCTTCTGATCGGCATGGCTCTCCGCCGCGTCGGGAACGAAGCGAAAGCCCTCGATCCGTCCGAGATGTTCGCCCTCTACAGTGACTTCGCCTGCTGCGGCGACCGACGTCGTCATTTCACCCTCATCACGCAATCTTCTTACAAGCAGGGCCGCACGTCTATCGACAAACCTTTGCGTCAAACGCTGGTGCAGGGCGTCGGAAAGTCTGTCCTCGATGGCACGCGCGCGCTCCTGCCAGTGGGTTGCGCGCTGAATCCAGTCGGGGCGGTGCGAAATATAGGTCCACGTCCGGACATGGGCGATGCGTGCCATTAACGTGTCAATGTCGCCATCGAAATGTTCCAGCCGTTTCACGTGGCTGTCGATCCAGTCCTCGGGCAGGCGCTCGCCGCCTTGGGTCAGGTGCCCGAACAGCTGGCCGAGCAGGCGTGTGTGCTCCTCGGTCATGGTCTTGCGGAAGTCCGGCACCTGGCAGACTTCCCAGAGAAGCCGAACACGCTGCGGCGTGCGCATGCGCGGCAGGAAGTCCGACTGCGCCGCCAGCGTCTGCAGCGCCAGCTGGTCGTCCTGTTCGCGGACCCGCTGGAGCGTCGCATGATCGGGCGCCACGTTGAGCGAGGCGATCAGTGCCGGCACCGTGCGAAAATCGAGGTCGCTGTTGCGCCACTGGACGTCGCGCAACGGATCGAACCGGTGATTCTCGATCGCCTCGACGATCTCCGGTTCAAGGCCGCTCACGTCGGCCGTGGTGCCAAACGTGCCGTCGTTCATGTGGCGGCCGGCGCGGCCGGCGATCTGCGCCAGCTCGACGGCGCGCAATGGCCGTGAGCCGCGGCCATCGAATTTGCGCAGGCTCGCGAACCAGACATGGTTCACGTCCATGTTGAGGCCCATGCCGATCGCGTCGGTGGCGACCAGGTAATCGACCTCGCCCGACTGGAACATGTCGACCTGGGCATTGCGCGTGCGCGGGCTCATGGCGCCCATCACGATCGCCGTGCCGCCGCGCTGGCGGCGGATCAGCTCGGCGATCTCATAGACCTCGCCCGCCGAGAAGCCGACCACGGCCGAGCGGCGCGGCAGGCGCGTGGCTTTCTTGGCGCCGACATAACTCAGCTTCGAAAAGCGCGGGCGCGCCACCATGTCGATGTCGGGCAACAGGCGGTTCAGCACCGGCCGGATCGTGTCGGCGCCCAGCAGCATGGTCTCGTTCATGCCGCGTGCGTGCAGCAGCCGGTCGGTGAAGAAATGGCCGCGCTCCGGATCGGCCGCCATCTGCACTTCGTCGACGGCCAGGAACGACACGGGGCGTTCGACCGGCATGGATTCGACCGTGCAGACGAAATAGCGCGCGCCGGGCGGGGCGATCTTCTCCTCGCCGGTGATCAGCGCCACCTGCTTGACGCCTTTGACGGCG
>JAUXRT010000066.1 GCA_030681635.1 Reyranella sp. | reverse complement strand
GAAACGCGACGTAGCGCGCATAGTCCGGCACCGAAGTGGCGAGGCCGCCCATGGCGCCGACCTCGCCGTCGGGTTCGATGCGCTCCCGCGACCATTGCTCCTCGTCGAGGCGATAGCCGAAAGCATAGTCGCCGCGCGCGGCCTCGATGGCGTCGAAAGTCGTACGCCCCATGCCGAGCGGATTTAGGATCGTGCGGCGGATGAAGGCCTGGTAGGGCTCGCCGCTCACGTTGGTGAGCACGCGGCCCAGCAGCGCATAGCCCAGGTTGGAATACTCGAAGGCAAGACCGGGGGGCCGGGCAAACAGACAGCCCGTGGCGATCAGCGCATCGAGCTCGGCCGGCGTCATGCCCAGCACGCGATCGCCCCAGGGATCGTCGGTGACGAAGCCCGCCGTGTGGGTCAACAGGTGGCGCAGGCTGACCTCAGGGCTGTCGCCTGTGGCCGGCGGCACCGACGCGAACTGCGGCAGGTATTCCCTCAAGGGTGCATCGAGCGCGAGCCGGCCGCGGTCGCGCAGCGCCAGGATCGCCAGCGCCGTCATGTTCTTGGTCATCGAGGCGATGCGGAAGACGGTGTCGGGCCCGACCTGGCGCGCGGCCTCGATGTCCGCGAGGCCGAGCGGCGTCACGTGGACGAGGCGGCCGTCCTGCACGATCCCGGCGACCAGGCCCGGGATCTGCTGCTCCTGGGCAAAGGCCGCGAGGGCCCTATCGATTTCGGCAAACATCGCCCCACCTTAGCCGCCTTTCCGCCGCGGTTGCATCGGATCGTTGACCACATGGGGAAGGCCAAGCGCGCAGCTCTGGAACCGGCGGCAGGCGACGACGACGCGCTCGTCGCCCTATTGGCGGCCGGCCTTCGCCTGCAATCCTCGGACGCGCTCTGGCGCGTGAGCGGCAACACGCTCCCCCACCGCGCGCTGCTGCGCGAAGCGGGCGGCGCCTGGAACAGGCTCGACCAGTGCTGGGATTTTCTAGGCGAGGATCCGATCGCGAAGCTCGCGGCGGCGCTTCGCGCAGCGCCGACCCCGGCGAGCGGCCACAACAGCGGCGAGGCCGCCCCTGAGACGCCGCACTACTGGGGCCATCGTGCGCGCGTGCGGGAGCGCGTGATAAAGTCGGGTGTCGACGCGCTGGCCGACTACGAATTACTGGAGCTGCTGCTGTTCTATGCGATCGAGCGCATCGACACCAAGCCGCTGGCCAAGCGGCTGCTGGAGCGCTTCGGCACCCTGGGCGACGTGTTCGCCGCCGAGCCGGCCGAGTTGCGCGAATTCGAGATCGACCAGAAGACGCTGATCCTGTTCCGGACCGCGCGCGAGGCCGGCCGGCGCCTGGCCGAGCGCAAGGTCAAGGACATGCCGGTGCTGACCAACTGGCAGCAGTTGATCGACTACTGCCACGCGGCGCTGGCGCACGAGAAGACCGAGCAGTTCCGCATCCTCTTTCTCGACCGCAAGAACGTGCTGATCGCCGACGAGGTGCAGCAGCGCGGCACCATCGACCATACGCCGGTCTATCCGCGCGAGGTGGTGAAGCGGGCGCTGGCGCTCAATGCTGCCGCCCTGATCCTGGTGCACAACCATCCCTCGGGCGACCCCAAGCCGTCGCGCGATGACATCGAGATGACCAAAGAGATCCGCAAGGCAGCGGAAGCGCTCGGCATCTCGATCCACGATCACCTGGTGATCGGCCGCAAGGGCCATGCGAGCTTCCGGAGCCTGGGGCTACTGTCCTAGCGCTGTTGCAAAGGCGGCAAGGCGCGACCACATTCCCTCTTGGGTCGACCCTACCGAGTAGTCGCGCGCGCACATGCCCAAGTTCCTTCGCATCGGAGTCCATCAATCGAACGTGTCCGGATACACGTCGAAGGCCTGGTGCATTCGCCGGGCTGGCTCGACGGTTCACCTGAAGTGGGGTGCGGTCGAGGTCCATGGCGTGGGCGATGGACGCGAGATTCACTGGACGGTTCCACCGCGCGAGAAAACAATTCGCTACCGCACGGTGCAGCCGGCCACAGACTATGTGAAAGACGCAATCGCACGGCGACGCAGCCATCGCTATGAACCGCTGGCTGGAAGTATCGCCATCAAGCGCCGGCCTGCCAATCGGGGCGCCACCCTTGAACAGGCGCTCGCCACGATCCTGATCGTCGATATCGTCCAGTCCACAGAAAAGGCCGCGCGGCTCGGCGATTCGCGTTGGGCACAGGTGATGAATCACTATTACGCCGCCGTCCGTAAGGAACTGAAGACTTCGCGCGGGAAGGAAATCGTGACGACGGGCGACGGGATGCTTGCGCGCTTCGACGCGCCGGCGGCGGCGATCCTGTGCGCAACGACGATCCGCAAGGCAGTGCGCACGCTGGGGCTGGAAATCAGGGCGGGGCTGCACGCGGGCGAATACAGGGTGAGCGGGCCTGAGGTGTTTGGTCTCGCCCTTCACATCGGCGCGCGCGTCGCCGCAAAAGCGCGCCCAGGCGAAGTCCTGGTTTCGAGCGCGGTCAAGGATCTGATGGCGCCGTCCGAGGTCCGATTCAAGGATCGCGGTTCTCACCAGCTCAAAGGCGTGCCGAAGCGGTGGCGCCTTTATCGGGTCGATCCGTAAGCCTCCCGCAACTCGCCCACAACGCGATAGATAGAAGGACGCCGGAAATGCCGCTCTTCAATATCGGCTTCGTCATCTTCCCCAACCTGACACAGCTCGATTTCACCGGGCCACTGCAGGTGCTCACGCGCGTCCCTCAGTCGGCCACTCACATCGTCGCGAAAACGGCGGCGCCCGTGCCGAGCGATTGCGGCGTCGGCCTCGTGCCGAGCCATACCTTTGCGAACTGTCCGCCGCTCGACCTGATCTGCGTCCCCGGGGGAAACCTGGGCGTGGTCGACGCCTTCTGCGACCGCGAGACCATAGAGTTCGTCCGCCGGCAGGCCAGCACCGCGAAGTACGTCACCTCGGTCTGCACCGGCGCGATCATCCTGGGCGTCGCCGGACTGCTCAAAGGACGGCGGGCAACGACGCATTGGGCCTTCACCGATCTGCTGCCTCTGGTCGGGGCCACGCACGAGAAGGCCAGGGTCGTCCAGGACGGTAACGTGATCACCGCGGCCGGCGTCAGCGCGGGCATCGATTTCGCGTTCACTGTTGCCGCCGAAATCGCCGGCGAGACAGCGGCGCGCAAGATACAGCTCGGCATCGAATACGATCCGGCGCCGCCCTTCGACTCCGGCAATCCCGACAGGGCGCCGGCTGCCGTCAAGTCGGCGGTGCTCGCCGGAGGCTACGACAAGTCCCTGGTGGCGTACCGCGCGGGCATCGACAGGGCCGCCCGGTCTTGATCGAGCCCTCGGCCGTGTGACAACGCCTCCTACCAACCCATCGCCCGGCCGGTGCGGCGCGGGTCCGCCGCGCCGTAGAGCCTGCCGCTCTTGAGGTCGGCGGAGACGGCGCAGACGCTGGCGGTCTTGAGGGAGAGATCGGGGAGCCAGT
>JAUXRT010000060.1 GCA_030681635.1 Reyranella sp. | reverse complement strand
CCGAGAAGGGGTTCAAGGCTTTCGTGCAGCGCCATCCGCAGCATACGCTGGCCGGCAACGCCCAGTACTGGCTCGGTGATACCTACTACGCGCGCCGGGACTACCAGAACGCGATGACCGCCTTCGCCGAGGGCTACAAGGCCTACAAGGCGAGCCCCAAGGGGCCCGACAATCTCCTCAAGCTCGGCATCACGCTGGCGACGCTGGGCCGCAAGCCCGATGCCTGCGCGATCTTCGCGCGCTTCGCCCAGGACTATCCGCGCGCCACCGACCTGCAGAAGCGGCGGATCGAGCAGGAGCGCCAGAAGAACGGCTGCGGGTGACGCCGGCGGACGCGGAGCCCGTCGACGGCGGTGCGTTCGCGCGGCTGATGACGCCGTTCGAGCCGTTCGAGACCAGTCCCGTCGTTGCCGTGGCTGTCTCCGGCGGTCGCGATTCGCTGGCCCTGGCCGTGCTGGTGCGGGACTGGGCCGCGGCGCGGGGAGGGAGCATCGTCGCTCTGATCGTCGACCATGCGCTGCGCGCCGCGTCGGCGCAGGAAGCGGCCGATACACGCGACCTGCTGGGTAAGCTCGGCATCGAAGCAGACATCCTGTGCTGGTCCGGACCCAAGCCTCGACGCGGCCTGCAGGCCGCCGCGCGGACCGAACGTTACCGGCTGTTGTCCGGCGAATGCCGGCGCCGCGGCATCCTGCATCTGCTTCTGGCCCACCATGCCGACGACCAGGTCGAGACCGTGACGATGCGTGCGGCGCGCGGCAGCGGCCTCGATGGCCTGGCGGGCATGGCGGCGCTGGTCGAACGGCCGGAGGTGCGGCTGCTGCGTCCGCTGCTCCAGGTTCCGCGGGCAAGGCTGACCGCTACTCTGATGGCGCGCGGCGTGCCGTGGATCGACGATCCATCGAACATGGACCTTCGCTTCGAGCGCGCGCGCCTGCGCGCGGGGGCTCCCCTGGCGGACATCGTGCCGGCCGATCGGAGCGGCGGTCGCGCCGCCGGCGAGAGGCGCCTGGCGCAGGCGGCGGTGGAAACGCTGGAGTTCGATGAAGCGGGGCAGGCCGGCGGCGCCGTCATCGATCGGACCGGCTTCTGCCGGCTGGGCGCCGGCCTGCAGGCGCAGCTGCTGAGCCGGGTCGTCCTCGCGGTCGGCGGCCGCGATCATGCGCCGCGCCGCGACCGGGCCGAACGGGCGGCGCGCCGCCTGGCGGGGCCCGTCCTGCGGGGCAAATCGGGCAAAGGTCAGGATTTTACGCTGTCGGCGTGCCGTTTGATGCTCCGGCAGGCCCCGGGGAGCCGGCGGCTGCGCTGGATTGTATGGCCCGAAAATGGCAGGAACGGACGCCAGCCCCTCGTTCCGGCTGAATTTTTTGCTTGCGGCGGGCGTGCCGCATCCCATGTAGATTGAAGCCCCATTCAACGGAAAAGAACCCTGTGAACCCGTTCAATCGCAACGCCGCCCTGTGGATCGTCATCGTTCTGCTGCTTGCGCTGCTCTACAGCGTCTTTCAGGGCGGTGCGACGCGGCCGGCAGCCAACACGGTCTCCTATTCCGATTTCGTGCGCGCAGTCGAACAGCGCCAGGTTCAGGATGTCCGCATCCAGGGCAACACGATCACGGGTACCTTCCGCGAGCCGCGCAACGGCGTGCAGAAATTCTCGACCTACGTGCCGAGCACGCCGCCCGACGAACAGCTCATGCCGATGCTGATCAAGAACGTCGACCGCGTCGACGCTGGTCCGGCCGAGGAGGGCGTCAATCTCGGCAGCATGTTCGTGAGCTGGCTGCCCGTGCTGGTGCTGGTCGGCGTCTACATCTTCTTCCTGCGCCAGATGCAGAGCGGCACCGGCCGCGCCATGGGCTTCGGCAAGTCGAAGGCGCGCCTGCTGACCGAGAAGCACGGCCGCGTCACCTTCGACGACGTCGCCGGCATCGATGAGGCCAAGGCCGAACTCGAGGAGATCGTCGACTTCCTGAAGGACCCGCAGAAATTCCAGCGGCTCGGCGGCAAGATTCCCAAGGGTTGCTTGCTTGTCGGCCCGCCGGGCACCGGCAAGACGCTGCTGGCGCGTGCGATCGCCGGCGAAGCCAACGTGCCGTTCTTCACCATCTCGGGCTCCGACTTCGTCGAGATGTTCGTGGGCGTGGGCGCGTCCCGCGTGCGCGACATGTTCGAGCAGGCCAAGAAGAATGCCCCCTGCATCGTCTTCATCGACGAAATCGACGCGGTCGGCCGCCATCGCGGCGCCGGCCTCGGCGGCGGCAACGACGAGCGCGAACAGACGCTCAACCAGCTGCTGGTCGAGATGGACGGCTTCGAGGCCAACGAAGGCGTGATCCTGATCGCCGCCACCAACCGTCCCGACGTGCTCGATCCGGCACTGCTGCGGCCCGGTCGCTTCGATCGCCAGGTCGTGGTGCCGAACCCCGATGTCGGCGGTCGCGAGAAGATCCTGAAAGTTCACATGCGCAAGGTCCCGCTGGCGCCCGACGTCGATCCGCACGTTCTGGCGCGCGGCACGCCCGGCTTCTCCGGCGCCGATCTCGCCAACCTGATTAACGAGGCAGCGCTGCGCGCCGCCCGCATCGGCAAGCGTCTGGTCACCATGGCGGACTTCGAATACGCCAAG
>JAUXRT010000050.1 GCA_030681635.1 Reyranella sp. | reverse complement strand
CCACGGTGCTGCCCTCGACTCACTGGAACCTGGATCAGGTCAAACAGTCGATGCTGCTCAACACCCAGTACGGCACCCCGTCCAAGGTCCAGATCACCAATTTGGGACGGCAGACGATCAAGACCTCCTCGCGTTCGATCGAGGCGACGCACTATCGCTATACCGGCGACATCACGATGGACCAGTGGTTCGACGATCGCGGCCGCTGGGTGAAGGCAGCTTTCAAGGCTTTCGACGGCTCGGAGATCGAGTACATTCTGCAGGAATGAGCCCTGCCGACCGTTTCGCCCGACTGCCCGACCTTCTCGCTGCCGACTCCGACCTCCGCCGCCGCGGACGCTGGCTGGACGCCGACTGCCGCATCGATATCGGCGCCGAGCCCTTCTATCTGACCCTGCGCGACGGCGCGCTTGCTGATCTCGCTCGCGGGCCTCGCCTGCTGCGCTCGGTGGCGTTTTCCGTGAGCGGCACCGAGGACGCCTGGCAACACCATTGGCAGACCATCCCCGAACCGGGCTGGCACGATCTCTTCGCGCTGACCAAGCGCGGTGCTGCGTCGTTCGATGGCGACCTGCGGCCGCTCCTGCAGAACCTGCAATACTTCAAGGACCTGCTGGCGTTGCCGCGCCGGCTGCCGGGGGCCAACTGACCATGGCACCGGCTCTTGATCCGATGGTGGGCCGCTACGTCCGGCTCGCGATCGACGGCGTTCCCCACCGCCTCTACTTCGAGGAGGCTGGGTCTGAGACCGGCATCCCCCTCGTCTGCCTGCATACCGCCGGCGCCGACAACCGGCAGTTCCGCCATTTGCTGGCCGACCCCGAGGTCACGCGCCGTTTCCGTGTGCTTGCCTTCGACATGCCCTGGCATGGCAAGTCGACGCCACCCGACGGCTGGGAACGCGAGGAATATCGCCTGACCACGGCCTCCTATACCGCCGCCGTCCGCGCCTTCTGCGCTGCCCTCGAGCTCGACCGTCCGGTGGTCATGGGCTGTTCGATCGGCGGGCGGATCGTCCTCAACCTCGCGATCGAGCATGCCGCCGAATTCCGCGCGCTCATCGCGCTCGAGGCCGCCGATTTCCAGAAGCCCTGGTACGACACGGCGTGGCTGCACCGGCCGGACGTGCATGGCGGCGAAGTCTGCGCCGCTCTCATCTCGGGCCTGATCGCGCCGCAAAGTCCGCCGGTGAGCCGGCACGAGACGCTCTGGATGTACATGCAGGGCGGCCCCGGCGTCTTCAAGGGCGACCTCTACTTCTACCGCGTCGACGGCGACCTGCGCGAAAAGGTGAAGAAGATCGACACCAAGGTCTGTCCGCTCTACCTGCTGACCGGCGAGTACGACTTCTCCTGCACGGCCGAGGACACGCTGCGAACAGCGGCCCAGATCCCCGGCGCCGAAGTCCAGGTCATGAAGGAGCTCGGCCACTTCCCGATGAGCGAGAACCCGGCGAAGTTCCGCGAGTACATCCTGCCGGTTCTGGACAGGATCGCGCGTTAGAGGATCTGAAAGACCTCGTAGACCGGGCCCGTCGGCTCGCGTCGCCCGGTCGACACGCAGACGATGCGGTTCAGGAACCGGTACTTCTCCGACGAAGTCTCGAACCATGGGGTTGCGCGGAAATAGTATTGGCTGGGGTCGACCTTCTCGCCCTTGTTGAGCTGCTCGATCACCCAGGCCGGGCCGTGCCGCATGCCGCGATAGCTCATGTAGATGAGGTGGTCGTCGTCGGTCTTGAGCGTCAGGCGGACATCGAGCTGCAGGATGCCGTCACGCCGCATCAGCAACCAGTCGCCGCCCGGCGACGGCAGCACGCTGCCCCGCAGTTCCTCGCCTTCGAAGCTGCCGCCCGTTACGGTGGCAATGCGACGACGCCCATAGGGCGTCTCGCCGATGTCCGTCATGTT
>JAUXRT010000046.1 GCA_030681635.1 Reyranella sp. | reverse complement strand
GACCAACCTCACGCTGCACCAGGCGATCGACATCAACGTGCCGATCGGCTGCGGCGATGCCCCGGTCTTTCCCGGCGATGTGATCCTGGGCGACAGCGACGGTGTCGTCGTCATCCCCGCCAACCTCGCCGACGAGATCGCCGAGGAGGCCTACGAGATGACCGCCTTCGAGGATTTCGTCACCGAGCAGGTCAACAACGGCATGGCCATCTACGGCCTCTATCCCGCGACCAATGAGCAGACGCTGGTCGATTTCGCCGCGTGGCGAAAGATCAAGGGACGCTAGTCGCCGAAGCTGTTGTCATCGCGGGCGAAGCGGGGGACCTTTGGGCGTAGCTCACAGGAGGAATCACCTTGATCAAGCGCAAGCAACGCATTCCGATGCGCGATCTCGCGACCATGCCGGCCGAGGATCGCGAGACCGTCGAGAAGAATGCGATGAATGGCCAGATCTTCAACATCTTCAAGGTACTGGCCCATCACCCCAAGCTGGTGAAGCGCTGGACGCCGTTTGCCGGCCACGTGCTGGGCAAGCAGACCCTGGCGTTCCGTGACCGCGAACTCCTGATCCTGCGCATCGGCTGGCTGAACCAGGCCGAATACGAATTCGCCCAGCACGAGCTGATCGCCAAGAAGGGCGGGGTCTCCGAGGCCGACGTCGAGAACATCAAGAAGGGCCCCAAGGGTGCCTGGAACGAGCACGAGGCGGCGCTGATGCAGGCGGCCGACGACCTCTACGAGAATTCCGTGGTTTCGGATGCCACCTGGGCCGTGCTGTCGAAGAAGTATTCGACCGAGCAGCTCATGGACGTGGTCTTCACCATCGGCCAGTACAATCTCGTCTCGTGGGCACTCAACAGCTTCGGCGTGCCGCTCGATGACTTTCTGCCGGGCGCCAAGAAGTAGGGATCAGAACTCCAGCAGGTTTTCGCGCAAGGTCTTGTGAGCATAGGCCTTGCGCGTAAGGCCACGGCGCTGCAACTCCGGCACCAGCCCGTCGCACACTTCCATGATGTAGCGCCGGTCGAAGTAGCCGTTGAACAGCAGGAAACCGTCGCCGCCGACCTCCTCCATGATGTCCTGCATCATGCCGGCCACATGGTCCGAGGTGCCGGTGAAGTCGATACCGGCCTTGCTGGCGTAGCTCTGCACGATCGAGCGCGGCGTCTTGCCGATCCATTTGGCCAGTGACGACTGGTGCCCGTTGGTCGTCAGTTCCGGCAGTGGCATGTCGAGGTCGAACTTGGAGAAGTCGATGCCGGTCAACCGCGACATGCCCGAGAGCTGCATGTCCATATGCGCCTCGGCGGCCTGGCGCTCAAGCAGCCGCCGCTCGCGCGCCGCCGCCATCGTCGTGTCGACGATCGGGTAGGCGAGGAACAGCACTTTTATGCTGTCGGGATCGCGGCCCAGCGCCACCGCCCGCTGCCGCACCTCCTCGCGATAGGCCTTCATGCTGGCGACGCTGCCGCCGCCGTCGGTGATGATGGTGTCGGCCCAGCGCGACGCGAAGGCCTGGCCGCGCGGCGAGCCACCGGCCTGGCAGATCGGCACGCGGCCCTGCGGCGAGCGCGGCGCGTTGAGCGGCCCGCGGCACTTGAAGTACTTGCCCTCGTGGAAGACCGGATGGACTTTCGAGCCGTCGGCAAACATCGGTCTGTCGCGGTCCAGCACCACGGCATCGTGCTCCCATGCCTCCCAGAGCTTCGTGACCAGATCGGCGAACTCGTCGGCCACGTCGTAGCGCTCGTCGTGCGGACGTTGCGCGTCGTTGCCGTAGTTCTGCGCGGCGCCATCATTGCTGCTGGTGACGCAGTTCCAGCCAATTCGGCCCTCGGTGACGTGATCCAGTGTGTTGACCAGCCGGGCCAGCAGGAAGGGCGGGTATTCGCTGGTCGAGAGCGTCGGCACCAGCCCGAGATGCTTCGTCGCCTGCGCGAGATAGGGCACCAGCACGGCCGGATCGAGCTTGGGCGTGCTGGCGGCGTACTTCAGGTAGGTGTCGTGGCTGCCCTGGTAGGTGTAGGGCAGCATCGAGGAATCCTCGATGATCATGTAGTCCATGCACGCCCGTTCCATGCCCTTCGCGAGGTCGATGAACAGGTCGGGCATCATCCAGCGCCCGGCGTCGGCGCCGGACCAGGCCGAACGCCAGCTCTTGGGGCCAAAACCTTGCGACAGGAACCAGGCGAGATGGAAAGGGTGCTTTGCCATTGCCGGAGATTATCTGCAAAACCTCTGCCATCCGAGGGCAACAGGCAGGATTCATGACCACGGGCATTCTTTTCGTCTGCACCGGCAACACCTGCCGCTCGCCGATGGCGGTGGGCGTGATGCGCACCCTCGCGCACCGCGCCGGGCTCGCGCACCTCTTCGAGGTCGACTCGGCCGGCACCGGCGTGCGCCACGCAGGTGAGCCGCCGAACCGGCATGCCCTGGACGCCGCCGCCCGTCGCGGCCATGACATCGCGACCCTGCGGTCGCGTCCGTTGACCGCCTCGGACATCGCGCGCTTCCATCATCCGCTGGCGATGGAGTGCACGCACCTCGCGGCGATGTGCGCGCTCGCGCCCCCAGGCCTGGCCGACCGGCCGCGCCTGTTCGCGGCCGACGGTATCGCCGATCCCTTCGGCGGCACCGCGCAGGATTATGAGCGCGCGCTGGATCAGATCGAGGCCGGCTGCGCCCGCCTGTTCGAGGAACTGCGTCAGGCCGGATCGAAGTAGTGGATTTCGTACAACATGCAGCCTGTCTCTGACTTGAACGGGCCGTGGACGACGAGGGGCGGGCGGCAGCAATAGGTTTGGGCGGGAAATCTCTCGCCGCCCTGTCCGTTTTCGTCGTTGCCGACGATGAACTCGCCTGACAGGACGAAAACCTCTTCCCAGTAATTGTGCCAGACCGGCGCCGTCGTATAGGTCCCGGGCGCGAAGCGCAGGAGCCGGGTCCGCGTGCCGCTGCCGTGCTTTTCGTCGAGGGCGCCGGAGAGGATCTTCTGCTGCACGCCGGGTGGATAGCCCTCAGGTGTCTCCCAGCCGCTGCTCATGTCGAGCGTGTGGAATTCCCGATGCGCTTTGTTGACCGCCATGCTGTTCCCCCATCCGGTTGGCGAAATGGATACGCCCGTCGCGGGCATGTCGCAACGCAGCAAGCCTTGCCACGATGAACGGACGCTGGTCTCCTTCGCCTCTCCAAGGAAAAGGAATGCCCACGCCATGCCGAGCGACCCCGCCTATGACTACATTGTTGTCGGCGCCGGCTCGGCAGGCGCGGTGGTCGCCTCCAGGCTGACGGAGAGCGGCACCTATCGCGTGCTGCTGCTGGAGGCGGGGACCCAGGGCTCGAACTTCTTCTGGTCGCGGGTGCCGGTCGGCGTCGCCAAGATGATCGACGATCCCGCCGTCAACTGGTGCTACGCGTCGGAGCCGGACGAGGGTTCGGGCGGGCGGCGCATCGACGTTCCCCGCGGCAAGATGCTGGGCGGTTCGAGCTCGATCAACGGCATGGTCTATATCCGCGGCCAGGCGCAGGACTACGATCACTGGGCGCAGCTCGGCAACCGCGGCTGGAGCTACCAGGACGTGCTGCCGGTTTTCAAGCGCATGGAGCGCTACGACGGCGGCTCCGATGAATTCCGCGGCCGCAACGGCCTGCTGCGCGTCACCGACACGCCTCGCCACAAGGTGCCGCTCTTGGAGAAGATGATCGCGGCGGCGGAAAAGATGGGCCTGCCCTTCAATCCCGACCTGAACGGCCAGACCCAGGAAGGCATCGGCATGTCGCAGGTGACGATCGCCAAGGGGCGCCGCCAGAGCACGGCCTACTGCTATCTCGACCCGGCTGCGGGACGGCCAAACCTCACGATCGATCGCGGCGCGATGGCTGAATCGCTGATCCTCGAAGGCAAGCGCTGCGTCGGCGTGCGCTACTCCGTCGGCGGCGCGAAGCGCGAGGCGAGGGCCACGCGCGAAGTCATCGTCTCGGGCGGTTCGATCAATTCGCCCAAGCTGCTGGAACTCTCCGGCATCGGCCAGGCCGACCTGCTGCGCAGCAGGGGCGTCACGCCCGTGCACGAGCTGCGCGGCGTCGGCGAGAACCTGCGCGACCATTACTCGCCGCGCGTGAAATTCGCCATCAAGGAGAAGAACCTCACCTTCAACGACAATGCCCGCGGCTGGCGGCTGGCGCGCGAGGCATTGAAATACGCGCTGTTCCGCGAAGGCTTCCTCGCCTCGACCTCGGTGCCGATCCGTCTCTATTTCCGCACCCGGGTGGGGCTGGAAACGCCCGACGCGACGGTCTCGATCGCGCCCTTCCTCTACGAGATGGTGGGCCACGAGCGCCGCGTTTCGAAGCGCAAGGGCATCACCATGAACGTGAACGTGCTGCGTTCCGAAAGCACCGGCTCGATCCACATAAAATCCTCGGACCCGGCCGAGCCGCCGGCCATCCGGTTCAACTTCCTGTCGGCCGAGAACGATCGCGCCGGTGTGCTGGCCGCCATCCGCAAGGGCCGCGAGCTGATGGCGACCTCGCCCCTGAAAGAGGTCACGGGCGAGGAGATCGCGCCCGGTGCGCATCTGCAGAAGGACGACGAGCTGCTCGACTGGGTGCGGAAGAACGCCGAGACGACCTACCATCCGATCGGCACCTGCCGGATGGGCGGCGATCCGATGGCCGTGGTCGATTCCGAACTCAGGGTCCACGGCATCGAA